>WFXH01000066.1 GCA_015490715.1 Saprospiraceae bacterium
GTTTATACCAATAACCCCAGTTTTGTCCAAAAAGTTGTATTGACTTTTGAAACGGCTTTTCAAAAGTCGGGGAAGATGCGTCGAAGGGGGCTGAGGTCGATGTGGTAGCGGCTTTCGAAGCGGTGAGCGGGTACGATATCGACGAGGTGGACGTCTTCGGGGTAGCCGGGCACTACTTCCATGATGAAGCGGTACAGGCCGATGGATTCGGCGTAGTACTCCCTTTCGGGCCAAGCGGAGTCTGTTTCGCCTTTGTCGGGGCGGAAGCTCTTGAGGTTGGCAATGACATCGTAACGCAGGGTATGGCGTCGTGTGCCGAGGACGGTGTCGGTGGAAAATCCCTTCCACTTACGCACTTTGGTCAGGGTGTATTCCATCGAATCGAGTGGGTTGGTCCACACGACCTCGGCGTAGAGCACCATATGGGTGTCGCGGAGGGAGAGATTGAACACGTAGGGCTGGCGAATTTCTGCGCGAATGCGCACGGGCTTTTGTAGCACGTCGTACTCGACGAGCACGAGGTCGACGAGACGTACTTCGGCGGAGTCGATGCGAAAGGTGCTCTTCTGGACGGGCAAGCCGTCGGAACGGAAGCTAATCGCGACCACGATGGGACGGTTGAGGCTGTCTGTACGGGCATGGAGGTACCAGTAGCGCGCAATGGGGAGTTTGGGGTCTTGGCTCTTGAATACATACACCATATCTCCCGAACGATGAAGCATGGCGTGAGGGAAATAGTAATCCTTTAGGTTGTTGTTTTGCAATACGGTACACCCTATTAACCCCAGAAAGGCGAAAAAAGGTGCAGGGATTGGTAATTTTTTTTGAAAAAATTTAATCCTGCGCATTATTGCGTATGCATAGGTGGAGTTCTTCGAGCTGATGGGGTTCGAGAGGAGCAGGTGCATCGATCATGATGTCTCTGCCCTGGTTATTCTTCGGGAAGGCGATGTAGTCGCGGATGGATTTTTGGTTTTGCATAATGGCGCAGAGGCGGTCTAAGCCGAAGGCAATGCCTCCGTGCGGTGGGGCGCCGTATTCGAAGGCGTGGAGGAGAAAGCCAAATTGCGCTTCGACTTCTTCGGGGCTAAATCCGAGGAGGCGGAACATCTTCATCTGCACAGTGCGGTCGTGTATACGGATCGATCCACCTCCAATTTCGGCACCGTTGATGACCAGGTCGTAGGCGTTGGCTTTGATGCGCAGGTGGTCGCTGTGGTCGGTGCTGTCGAGCAGTGGTAGGTCTTCGTCGCGGGGAGCGGTAAAGGGATGGTGCATAGCGTGAAATCGCTGTTCGTCTTCATCCCACTCCAACAGGGGAAAGTCGACGATCCACACGGGTTTGACCGTGTCGTCGGGTATGAGCTCTAAGCGATGGGCGAGCTCGAGGCGCAGCTCGGACAGCTGGCGCAATGTCTCCCCCTTTTTGCCTGCCAATAGGAAAGCAATGTCTCCTGGGCGGGCGTCCATATGGGCGAGCCACGAGCGCAAGGTCTCGTCGTCGAAAAACTTGCCGATACTCGATTTGGTGGTATCGTCTGCATTCCACTTGATGTAGACGAGGCCTTTGGCACCGATTTGGGGACGCTGGACCCAAGCGGTCAGCTCTTTTATGATGCGATTGGTAAAATCGTTGGCTCTTTGCGGCACGCAGAGGCCGGCCACAATTTCCGCACTGTCGAACACTTGAAAGCCCTTGCCCTTCGCATGCTCAGATATGTCATGGATGACCATGTCGAAGCGCAGATCCGGCTTGTCGGTGCCGTATTTTGTCATGGCCTCTTCGTACGTCATGCGCGGAAATGGTCCCAGCTCGATGTCGAGCAGTGATTTATACAGGTGGCGGATGAGCCCCTCAAACGTTTGGAGCACGTCTTCACGCTCGACAAAGGACATCTCGCAGTCGATTTGGGTAAATTCGGGTTGGCGGTCGGCGCGGAGGTCTTCGTCGCGAAAGCACTTGACGATCTGGAAGTACTTGTCCATGCCCGCCACCATGAGGATTTGTTTAAACGTCTGCGGTGACTGGGGAAGGGCATAAAACTGTCCCGGATGCAGGCGGCTGGGCACGACGAAATCGCGGGCTCCTTCGGGGGTGGACTTGATCAGATACGGCGTTTCGATTTCCACAAATCCCTGACTGCTGAGGTACAGGCGCGTTTCCATGGCGAGGCGTGCGCGAAAGAGCAATTTTTCCTTGACGGGATCGCGGCGTATATCGAGGTATCGATATTTCATGCGCAGCTCTTCGCCGCCATCGGTGTGGGTTTCGATGGTGAAAGGTGGAATTTTGGAGGGGTTGAGTACACTCAGTTGGTGGACTTCTATTTCGATATCGCCTGTGGCACGGTTGGGATTTTTGTTGCTGCGCTCACGCACTTTTCCCCGGGCTTGGATGACCCACTCCCTGCCGATCCTGCGCGCGCTTTCACACAATTCGGGATTGGTCTGCATGTCGAAGACCAATTGGGTGATGCCGTAGCGATCCCTCAGATCAATAAAGGTCAGCGGACCAAAGTCTCGCACGGCAGCTACCCAGCCGGCCAATGTCACTTCCTGTCCTACGTGTTCGATGCGCAATTCGCCACAGGTGTGCGTACGGTACATGGTGTCGTATTTGTGGATAAGCCGCAAAGTTAGGGCTTGTACCCGATAATCAGGGAATATCCCGATGTATGAAATGGTAGTACGACCAGCTGAGCAGTGCAATGCTGATCAATGCGAGCACCGTCATCTCATGCCAGCCATCCGTGCGCTGTAAGATGAGCTCTTGCGTGCGGTAGTAGTGAAAGATATTGTAATGGCTCAACCGGGCCTTCCACTTGGGGAGGTATTGGAGGATGATGTCCAACAGAAACAGCAAAATCAGTGGTGTGACGACGTAACGCAAGGCCCTATCGCTATCTCTCCACAGCTGCGTTGCTGCCAACGATGCACTGAAGATGACCCAGTAGAAGACCACCGTCAGGTATGCTGTCTTAAAGAGCAGTCCCGTAGCAATGGGTGGTTCACCGGTAGCGCGTATGGCCAGGAGCGTTCCGCCCACGAGGAGCAATCCGATGATTGCAAAATAGCCTGCACTGAGGAGCAAGAAGCCTCCCATCACCTGAGATCGCCGTACTGGGAGGGTGAGGAGGATTTCCATCCGACCCCGCTCCGTCTCCATGCCAATAAAGCGAATGGGGAGATACACCGCCAAGAAGCTCAATGTAAAGATGAGCAAGGGGTGTTTGTAACTGTATCCGACGTTGCCCGCAAAGCTCGTCATCATCTCGAGATTGTCCGATAGCGCTCCCTGCAAGATCGGTGGAAGGTTTTGCATCATCTGGCGCACCATCTTGGTCATCTCGAAGGTGCTGACGACATACGGTATCGAAAAGGCCACGAGAAAAGCTATACCACTGGTGATAAAAAATACGGGGAGGCTCCTCCTCAAATAATAGCGCATATAGGCACTGTGCCACCAATGGTTAAGCATCTGCTCGGTCGTTTTTGTACAGTACGAGAAACATCTCTTCGAGATCTGCTTCGCGGTAGGAAAAATCGCGTATATCGCAACGACTAAGCACTTCGATAATTTTCTTCGGATGCTCGCGCGTCAGATAGAGCATTTTATCGGGTCCCAACTGGCGTTTTTGGAGATAGTGTATGGGCAGGTCTTGGGGTGTGGATGCGAATTCGACGTAGAGTTTGCGGTAAAAGGTTTCCTTTAAAGCCTCTACGGATGCGATGCGTATGAGTTTGCCTTTTCGGATGATGCCCACGCGATGGCAGATTTTTTCCACCTCGTGTAAGTTGTGGGAGGAAAAGAAGACGGTAGTGCCGCGTTTGGGAAGGGTCTGGACGTATTGGAGAAAAGAGGATTGCATGAGCGGGTCCAGTCCTGAGCTCGGCTCATCGAGGACGACCAGTGGCAGCGGGCACGCCAGGGCGTGGATGAGGCCGATTTTCTGTTTCATGCCCTTCGAGTAGTACCGGATCTTTTTGTGCAAATCGCGCTTCGAAAACTGCATCACCTCGAGGAGTTCGTCGAGATAAGTAGGAGGGTTGCGCTTAAAGCGAAAAGACCATTGGAGGTAGTCTATACCCGTCATTTCAGCAAAGGGTTGAAATTCGCCGGGCAGATAGGCGATATCGCGGAGTGCTTCGTAGCGCTGGTGGGGTATCGCATGTCCAAGTACTCGAATGCTGCCCGTGGTAGGTCGCAGCAGGCCGAGGAGCATGCGGATGGTAGTGGTCTTGCCGGCGCCGTTGGGCCCTAAGAAGCCGAAGATTTCACCTGCCTGGATTTGAAAGTGGAGGTCTTTAACAGCATAATGGCGTCCGAATTTTTTCGAAACACCGGCGGTTTGGATAACGGCGTTGGACATGGTGTCTACTTGGGCCTATTTTTTAGGCAAAGATAGAGATTGTACATCCGTTTGCCCCAAAGGGGCGCGTTGTAGTGTTTGGCTACCTGTGCACGGGCAGCGACGGACATGCGCGCAAAGTCCTCTTCCGACATTTCATACATAGTTCGAATATTTTGGGCCAGCCCATGATAATTACCTTCCTCGGCGAGCAGACCTGCTACGCCGTGGGGTACGCGGTGGGGAATGGCCATATGTCGCGTCGATAAGATGGGCATGCCCGTAGCCATTGCTTCCAGGATGACAAATGTGGCGCCCCCTTCGGAGTCGCCCTCCGGGGTGTGTCGGCTCGGGTGGATGAAAGCGTCGTATTGGAGCATGGTTTGGTACACGCGCTCATGGGGAGTAAAGGGCAGGATTTGGACGTATTCCCTCAGCTGGACGGTGTGAATAAATTTGCTGATTTTGAGGCCGTAGTAGGGGTCCCGCATTTCACCAGTCAAGGTGAGATGGACATTGGGGCAATCGTTCGCGATGGAGCATATAGCTTGTACAGCTTCCCATTGACCCTTCTTCGGGGTAAAGGTGGCTACCTGGAGTAGGCGCAGTCGCCCTCGGGGCTTACGACGCACCCGAAAGGGGATGGCATCGACCTCGACGCCGATGGCATTGATGTGTACCTTGTCGGGTGGAAAGCCGTATGCCCGGATCATGTTTTGTCGGCTCACGGGTCCCAATACGACGAGGGCATCGGCTTGACGACCGAGAGCGCGATAGTGCTTTTGATATCTGGGCTTGAGGCGCGGCAGTCGCATCATGTCAAAGCCGTAAAACGATACGACATAGGGCACGCCAGCCTCGAGGACGACAGGAGCGAATTCCACTCCGACATGGCCGAAGTGGGCGTGAACGATATCGGGACGGATGTCGTCAATGGTTTTTCGCAGCCACCGTCGGTAGAGGGGCATAAGGGCTTTTGCTTTGAGGCGATGGGGCCACCCGATACGCCATTCGTCGCGGGGCAGGAGTGCAGGCCATTGCCAGGGCGCGTATAAATATCGGATGTAATCGAGACGCAGGTATGGAGATTTAAAGACGATGGGTGCTGCCACGTAGTGGATAGCGGGGGAGGTATGGCGCATGAGGGTGGTGGTCCAGTTCATAGTCGTATTGAGGTATCGATCGAAGAGGTGGAGGATTTTCAACATGGGGTGGTAGTTGGGGGGAGAAAAAAGAAAGCGGAGAGAGGGGGATTCGAACCCCCGGTACCCTTGTGGGGTACACACGCTCTCCAGGCGTGCCTCTTCGACCACTCGAGCATCTCTCCTCTGCGGCAATGCCGCACTCCCTCATCGGGAGGGACAAAATTATGCATTACCACCGATACAACACCTTAGAGTCCAGTTCGGTTCGCCTCATCTATTTCCACATCCCATGAATTGTTTTATTCACAATATGTGAATAGTTTTACCCTATGGCCTCTCTTATTGATATTTCATAGGCTGGGGTATAAAATCGTTGGTCGAGCCGGTGCGATGGTTGAAAAAAATTCGCCTAAACACATGAATAGAATTTGTAATATGTCGTACCTTTGCCCTTGCCCCATTTGGCGCTGGATCTGGATAGTGACTTAACCTCTTCTAATTGTGTGGATGATGAAAGTGAAGGAAGTTCCTACAAAGACCATCGATAAACAGAAGACTTATCCATACGACGAGGTCTACCGGGCCTCATTGGAATATTTTCGCGGTGATAGTCTCGCTGCTACTCTGTGGATCAACAAGTATGCCCTGAAAGATTCGCAAGGCAATTTGTACGAGCGCACGCCCGACGACATGCATTGGCGTCTGGCGCGAGAGATTGCTCGCATTGAGCGCAAATATCCCAATCCCTTGAGTGAGGAGGAGATCTACCAGTTGCTCAAGGACTTTCGCTATCTGGTGCCACAAGGTGGCCCCATGGCCGGCATCGGCAATCCCTTTCAAATCGTCTCGCTGTCCAACTGCTTCGTCATCGGCAACAATGCCGACTCCTATGGCGGTATCATCCGAACGGACGAAGAGCAGGTACAACTGATGAAGCGGCGCGGAGGTGTGGGGCACGACCTGAGTCACATCCGCCCCAAGGGCACTCCGGTCAAAAACAGTGCCCTGACCTCTACAGGAGTGGTGCCCTTTATGGAGCGCTATTCTAATTCGACCAGAGAGGTGGCCCAGGATGGAAGGCGTGGTGCACTGATGCTCACCATTTCCATCAAACACCCCGATGCCGAAGATTTTATCGATGCCAAACTCGACCTCAAAAAGGTTACGGGTGCCAATATCTCCGTCCGCATTGACGATGCCTTTATGCGCGCTGTCGTCGACAATAAAGACTACATACAGCAATATCCCATCGACAGCGATCGTCCGTGGATCACTAAGAAAATCAAGGCGCGCAAGCTGTGGAACAAGATTATCCACAATGCGTGGAAGACTGCCGAGCCCGGTGTGATGTTTTGGGACACCATCATCCGCGAGTCCATACCGGATTGCTATGCCGATCTCGGCTTTAAGACGGTGTCGACCAATCCCTGTGGGGAAATTCCGCTTTGTCCGTACGACAGCTGTCGCCTCATGGCCATCAATTTGTACAGCTACGTCAAAAATCCCTTTACCGACGAGGCGGAATTTGACTTTGAGCTCTTCGGTCAGCACGCCGTGCTCGCCCAACGCATCATGGACGATATCATCGACCTGGAGCTCGAGTGTATTGATCGCATTATCGAAAAGATCGAATCGGATCCCGAGCCACCCGACATCAAGCGGACGGAGCGCGAGTTGTGGGAAAAAATCAAGGAAAAAGCCATTCTCGGCCGTCGTACCGGCATTGGTATTACGGCAGAAGGCGATATGCTCGCCGCCTTGGGTTATCGCTATGGGTCGGATGAGGCCATAGAATTTGCAACCCAGTTGCATAAGGCTCTGGCCTTAGGAGTCTACCGCGGCTCTGTACTCCTTGCCAAGGAGCGCGGTCCGTTCCCCATCTATGACGCAGAGCGCGAAAAAGACAATCCGTATATCCGACGCCTGCGCGATGCCGATCCCGATCTGTATCGAGACATGGTCAAATACGGGCGTCGCAACATCGCCCTGCTCACTATTGCACCTACGGGCACAACCAGCATTATGACCCAAACGTCCTCGGGCATAGAGCCCGCTTTTAAGGTGTACTACAAGCGCCGACGCAAAGTCAATCCCAACGACAAGACGGCCAATGTCGTCTTTGTCGACGAAGTAGGCGACCACTGGGAGGAGTACATCGTCTTTCACCACAAGTTTTTGACCTGGCTCGAAGTACAAGGTTACGACATCGATCGCGTCCGCCAGATGGACACCGATGAGCTCGACAAGCTCGTCGCACAGTCGCCTTACCACAAGGCTACAGCTAACGAGATCGACTGGGTCCAAAAAGTCAAAATGCAGGGCGAAATCCAAAAATGGGTAGATCACTCCATAAGCGTCACCGTCAATGTACCTGAAAACATATCCGTAAAAAAGGTTGACGAAATCTACCGAACCGCATGGGAAAGCGGCTGCAAGGGAATGACCATCTACCGAGAAGGGTCGCGCTCCGGGGTACTCGTCTCTGCCGAAGAGAAGAAAAAGAAGGCCAAGGACGCTCAGCAGCCCCGCTTCATGGAAAACCACTCACCGAAGCGCCCCAAAAGACTCGAAGCCGAAATCGTGCGGTTTAAAAATAACAACAAGGAATGGATCGCCGTAGTGGGACTGATGGACGGCAGGCCCTATGAAATCTTTACTGGAGAAGCAGAAGATACCTTCCGCCTTCCCCGTACCTATCGCAAGTGCTGGGTCGTCAAAGTCAAAGACAAGCGGAAAAAACACTCCCGCTACGACCTCCACCTCATCGACAAAGACGGCTATAAGATGATCTACGAGGGCTTGTCGCGCTCGTTCAACAAAGAGTACTGGAATTACGCCAAACTCATCAGCGGTGTGCTCCGTCACGGCATGCCCCTGCCTTCCGTCATCGAGCTCATCTCAGGCCTTCACATGGATAACGAAACCATTAACACCTGGAAAAACGGCGTCATCCGCGCTTTGAAGCGGTTCATCCCCGATGGCACGAAGGTCAAAGATGCCTGCCCCAAATGCCAGCAAGAGGGCGTATTGGAATACAAAGAGGGCTGTTTGACCTGCGCCTCCTGCGGTTATTCCAAATGTAGTTAAGCGCTTTAAAGCGTCCGTCCGACCCAGATCATCCGCTTGAGAAAAAGAGAAATATCCACCTCTGCGCAACAATTTGAGGATTTTCGGCATCCTTAATTGTGGAAGGTTTCTAAACTTTCGCCGAGTATGAAATCGTTCGTCCCTCCTCTGCTCATTATGACCGTACTCATTGCCGCACCCCATTTGCATGCCCAGACCTGCGGCAGTGTGGCGTTTTATACCCAAAGCGATGTCCATCAGTTTCCCATTCTCCATCCAAACTGCGATACGGTAAAGGGTGATGTGCTCATCCAAGGGAGCGATATCACCGACCTAAGCCCCCTTGTACAGTTGAAATACATCGAGGGCAAACTCCACATTACGTCTAATCCCAGGCTCAAGACATTGAACGGTCTGGATAGCTTGAGCTATGTCGAAGAGCTCCGTATCGAGTATAACGACTCGCTGGAAAACCTCATGGGATTGGGCGGGCTTGTCACAGCCCGTGAAATACGCATCGAAGCCAATCCAGAATTGCGAAGCCTCCATGGTCTGTATCGATTGGAATATGTATCGTTACTGAAGATCTATCGCAACAGGCGACTGAAAGACCTCCGTGGCTTGGACTCAACGGTATTTGATGCCCAAAATAGAACGCGTATAGAGATCGTCCGCAACGATAGCCTGGAATCCTTCAAAGGCCTAGAAAATGCCACTGCACTGTTGAGTCTACGCGTTCGGAGCAACCCCCGCCTCGTACAATGGAAGGGGCTGGAAAACCTCCAGTCGATCGGGACCATGGAAGTCGTATTCACCCCCCTCTCCAGCTTTGAGGGTTTAAATAAGCTCGAAAGTATCGAACGCCTCATCTTAAAGCACACGAGTCTTGACAGCTTGAAGGGGGCTCCGCGATGGAGGCGACTTGAGGCCCTTTACATCGACTTCGAGGAAGGCTTAACCGATTTGAGAGGGCTGGAGACATTAGTGGATCAACCTCGGTACATCGACATCAACCATGCTTCCAACTTGCGCTCTCTCCGCGGTTTGGAAAACGTACGGTATCTCGACTATTTGCGCTTGTCGGACAATCCGCTTTTGCAAAACCTGCGCGGTCTTCAACGCTTGCATACCGTCTCCCAATTTGTCATCATAGACAATGAGCAGCTCCGAAATCTCGAAGGCCTCTTAGCACTTACTGCAGTAGAGGAATGGACCATACGGAACAACAAAGCACTTGTGGATTTAGGTCCGCTGCCGTCCTTGCGTCACGTGCGGTCGCTCGCCATCGAACGCAATGCCTCCCTGAAATCCCTACAAGGACTCGAGCGCATCACCGCCGATGACCTGAGCGCATTGCGGTTGCGTGAAAATGCCCAGTTGTCGTACTGTCATGTGCGTCCAATATGTGACTATTTGCAAAGCCGCGTTGGCGATATTGGGCAAAACGCCCAGGGCTGTAATTCGAGCGATGAGGTGCGCATGTACTGCGCCAACTATTTCATAGGGGGTACGGTGTTTTACGATGCCAATGGCAATGGCGTGCGCGACTCCTCTGAGCGCGGTATACCCAATGTGGGCTTGCGCATTGCACCCTCTGGCGATCGCGTGTTGACCGATTCGGAAGGGGAATATACCTACATCCAACTATCCGACGGCGATACTTTTCGAGTGGAGCTCGATGTGCCGGCTGGGATGGTGCGTACCACCGACTCGGCGGCGTATCATCGCGTGTTTGATCCGATGGATGTAGGCTTGCACGCGCTCGACTTTGGGCTCAAATGGGCAAGCGATACTATACTGCTCGACATCTACACCCAACACGATCTGACGCGCTGCGGTGAGGAAGTGCCCTTCCGCACCGTCGTTTGGAACTACGGCTCTCGTACGGTGAAGGCCTGCGTAGAGCTTCAATGGAACGTCCCCACCGAATGGATACAAACGGTCCCAACACCACAGAGCGTAGACATCCAGGCCGGAAGCTTGCTCGTCTGTATCGACAGCCTCCGTCCCTTCGGAAGCGATACGATCGCATCGATCTTTCGCATACCCGACTTCCGACATCGGGGAGAAGTGCATGCAATCGATGCCTATGCCTATGTCGATACCAACGATTTACGGGTGTTGCTCGACAGTTTTCGTGCAGAGTTTTTGGTGCTGTGTGCGTTTGATCCCAACGATAAGCAGGTAAGTCCAGTGGGAAGAGATGCCCCACGATACGTCCTACGATCGATGCCCCTGGTCTACACGATACGGTTTCAAAATGTAGGCGATATCCCAGCCCGTGATGTCCGCATCGAAGACGCCATCGACGAGGGCTTAGACCTCTCTACCTTTCGAGTGTTAGAGAGTAGCCATCCCTGTCGGGTGCGCATAGCGCAACAGACGCGTACGGTGTACTTTTATTTTGACGACATCCATTTGCCAGATAGCGCCACCTCTGCCGAGCAGAGTCAGGGCTATGTGATGTATGAAATCTATCCATCCCCATCGCTTCCAGAATACAGTGTTGTGCGCAACAGCGCGTCGATCTATTTCGATTACAACCCGCCGATCCACACCAACGAGGTGTACAATACTGTGGTGGATCGGTACCCCATCGTGACGCGAGTCTTCCCTGGGCATTCCGAAGCAGCGGTCGTGGTCTATCCCAATCGCACAGATGCCATTGTGTGGATTAGCTCTCGAGGGCCCATGTTGAAACAAATCGCGGTACGTCATTGGTCGGGGGTGGAAGTCGTCCGCAAGTGCGTTGAAGGACACACGGCAATGGTTGACCTTAGCGCATTACCTCGGGGAGCCTATGTGGTCGAAGTGGTCTATGCGGGTGGTATTTCGATGCATAAAATCGTACTTCAGTGAGGGGGCTCCGTACGACAGGGGAAAAAGCATTCCTGTGGTGGACGATCAACAGGCGCCGTTTTTTACGGCTTTCTGTACTGGCAGGCATGGCCAGTTGGTTGGGCGTGTGGACCTCGTGCAAAAGAGAGCGCTCCATACTGAGCGAGCGTGAAATCGCCCTTGCACGGAGTTGTTTTCTCTATCTCTTTCCCCCAGGTGACGGTCCATCGGCGGAGGATATCCGATGTGTTGCGCATTTTCAAAATATTTTAAGCGATCCGCGCTATGATCCCGATATCAAGGCGCATTATTTGCAGGGCTTGCGTCGTGCAGGTGATCAATTACAGGCGATGCATGGCCAATCCATCGATGCCCTTTCGGGGGAAGTAGCCGAGAACTTTTGGAATCGGATCAAGGAGCAATATTGGGGCGAGCGGTGGTTGTCTTCGATGCTCAATGTCGTCATTGAGGCGCTTTTGTTGGATGAAATCTATGGAGTCAATCCCAATGGGGTGGGTTGGCGCTGGCTGGGGCATGTGCCGGGACAGCCGCGGCCAAATGTGCACAATTACTATCCTCGCATCCTTGAGCGCAAGAAGGAGCACCATTTCATACAAAGCTTAGACCAATTATGAAATGGGATGTCTGCGTCATTGGCAGTGGAGCGGGGGCTGGCCCGGTGATTTATACTTTGAGTAAGGCGGGATATTCGGTGCTCGTCCTTGAAAAGGGCCCTTGGTATCGCACAGCGGATTTTGCCAAGGACGAACTCGTGGCTGTGCGACGTAGCGTGTATACTTCGAGCCTCATCGAGGAGCCCCAGGTGCTGGAATGGGAGGAGGAGGGCCAGTGGACCTCGGCGTCGACCTTCGACACAGGCGATGACTTCTGGAATGGCAACTGCGTCGGGGGGTCTTCAAATTTTATGAGCGGTTATTTTCTGCGCTTTAAACCGATGGACTTTCGCCTGCTGAGCACCTACGGCGAAATTGCCGGAGCCAATATCGTCGACTGGCCGATAAGCTATGATGATCTCGAACCCTACTACACGCGCATCGAACAGCTCGTGGGCATCTCTGGACGCGTCGTCTCTCATCGATATGCTGAGCCGCGTTCTACACCGCAGTTTCCCTATCCCCCCTTAAGGGAAAATATCGTATCGGGCTGGATCGATAAGGCTTGTGCCGAGCTGGGATACGAGGTCATCCCCACGCCCAGGGCCATATTGTCGCAAAAGGTCGGCGAGCGCGATAGTTGTTATTATTCCGGTTACTGCGGATCGTACGGGTGTAATTCCGATGCCAAGGGCAGCAGCAGGGTGGCTTTTATCCATCCGGCACTGATGACGGGACATTGTGCGGTGCTGCCCAACGCCAAAGTATTCGCTCTCGAAACCGATGGGCGCCATCGCGTCAGAAGGGCGTGGTATTACGATATACACGGGACTCGACAGTACGTTGAGGCGCAGGTATTTGTCGTTGCCGCGCAAGCTGTAGAGACTTGCCGACTTCTCTTAATGAGCCGCAACGACGAATTTCCCAACGGTTTGGCCAACAACCACGGCCAGGTGGGGAAAAACCTGGTCTTTTCGGCAGGAGGTACAGGAGGCGCGTTGTTTTACCTGGACGAATGGCCCGAGGAAATAGCCCAACAAATTCGCCAGCCGGGCTATTTCATCAACCGAACGGTCCAACACTTTTATGAAATCGAAGACCCCAAAACGGGCAAGCGCATCAAGGGCGGGAGTATTGACTTTTTGTTCGAACACAACAATGCGACGACCCGGGCTATCCATCGCAAATGGACCGACGAAGGTGGCTTGCGCACGGGCAGAGCTTTTAAGGAGGATTTAAAGGTGTATTTTACCACGAGGCGACAGCTCAAATTTGAAGTCTTTGTCGATTGGCTCCCTCACGACAAATGCTTTGTGGCATTGAGTGAGACGGTGCGCGACAAGTGGGGGGATCCGGTAGCGAAAATACGCATTGGTCATCATCCCCACGATGTCAAGGTAGCCGAAGTCCTCGTCGAGCGCGCTAAAGAAATCCTTCGACAAATGGGCTTACGCGAAATATACGGCAGCGTGAGCACCTTTCCGCCGTCCAATCTGCAGGCCGGTGGCTGCCGCTTCGGTAGCGATCCGAAGACCTCTGTGCTCGATCCGAGTTGTAGAGCCCACGAGGTGGACAATCTATACATCACCGACGGCAGCTTTTTGCCCAATGCGGGAAGCGTGCCCCTGACGTGGACGATCTATGCCAACGCACTCCGCGTAGCTGAAATCATAAAAAAGCGATTGTGAACCGCCACACATTGGGTGTGTGATTCATAAAAAATCCCTACCTTTAGCGAAAGTTAAAACGCAGACGTATGAGTGTATTAAAGGTCATCGAAGTGCTTGCAGATTCCACAGAGAGCTGGGAAGATGCGACGAAAAAGGCCGTCGAAAAGGCAGCAAAAACCGTAAAAAGAATCAAATCGGCATGGGTAAAGGATATGAGCGTCACCGTGGAAGACGGCAAGGTGACCTCGTATCGAGTCAATGTCAAGATCACCTTTGAAGTCGAGTAGACGCCCAACGATTGCATCGTGCAATGGGAAGATATTTGCTTCGTCTACTGACCTTCCCATTGTCGTTGGTCTATGGAGCCATTGTAGGTATACGCAATATCCTGTACGACACGGGTGTGCTGCATTCCGTCCGTTTTAGCATACCCATTATTAGCGTGGGCAATCTCTCCGTAGGCGGGACGGGTAAGACGCCGCATGTGGAATACCTCATCCGCTTCCTCTCCCGATATATACGGATAGGGGTACTGAGTAGGGGATACAAGCGCTCTACGAGAGGCTTTGTCGAAGTGCGCTCCAACCACGATGCCCGCCAGGTGGGCGACGAGCCCCTCATGTACAAGCTCAAATATCCGGATCTGCCCGTGGCGGTAGCCGAAAGCCGCGTGTTGGGTATCCCAGAGCTTCTCAATCGACACCCCGATATTCAAACCATCTTGCTCGACGACGCCTTCCAACACAGAGAAGTGCATCCGTATATCAACATTTTGTTGACAGAATACGCTCGGCCGTTTTTTGAAGACCATCTCTTGCCAATGGGCACTCTCCGCGAAGGGCCCTCAGCCATGCGACGAGCCGATATTATCATCGTCACCAAGTGCCCGGAGACTCTCACCACCCAACAGGCCAACGATTTCATACGCAAAATCCAACCCCTACCCCACCAAAAAGTCTTTTTTACGCGATACCGCTACGGTCATCCCTATGCGTTTTTCGATCCGGATGAAAGAAAAGTCCTTCGTGACCGACACACTGTGCTGTTGGTTGCGGGAATTGCTCGTACGGAGTATTTGATTTCGTATCTGGTAGACCACGTTCGTGCATTGTACACCCTGGAATTTGGCGACCATCACTATTTCAGTGCGAGGGATATGGATGAAATCTGGGCGCAATTTCAAAAGATGGACGCCCCGGAGAAGTATATTTTAACAACTGAAAAGGATGCCGTTCGATTGTATTTGCATCGGGAGCGCATTGCCCGAGAGGGATGGCCCTTGTATATTTTGCCCGTGACAGTCGAATTTTTGTTGGGAGGTGAAGAGGTGTTTCAAAAGACCATCAAGGATACATTGATGCAATTTCGCGTGTGATCATGAGTGTCTTACGCATTAGGATTTGCTTAATCCACATGGTCTGCTGGTCGTTGGGGCAGCAGGTGTTCGCTCAGGGTCTACCCCTTGGCCCTAATGCGCTGGCAAGGCAATATGTCTACGATGTGTTTTCTAAGCTAGATTCTGGGCAGCTTCCGATGACGTACGCCTTTGATCCCAGTTATCCTGTGCTGGCAGGAGTCACAGGTGTAGAGGAATTGGAGGACTGTCGGTGGATGTACCGCGCGCATCAATCTCCGGCGTTATGGGCATTTTATAACAAAGGCCAGGCAAATCATAAGAATAAGTACAACAAATGCCGCGAAGCGCTCCTCCAACACAGCGGGGAAGACTACTTCGTGGCCATGAATCCTTTGTTACGACTCTCCGTAGGGGGCACGTCGCAGGGTGGGCTCTATATCGACAACACGCGCGGCATGGCTTTGTATGGTGTCCTGGAGGGAAAGTTTTTGGCCTTTACGCGCATTGTGGAGAGCCAGCGCACCCTCATGCCCCGTGAGCGGCGATGGTATGGTCGGTACGGCTATCTGCCGAGCGTGGGGCGAGCAAAGGAATATCGACTATTTGGCGATACGGCCACCGATTACAGCGTGGTCGATGGATATTTAGCCTACCGATGGAGTGAGCGCTTGCGCCTCGTAGTTGGACTTGGGAGGCATCACTTAGGCATGGGATACCGATCGCTTTGGCTTTCGGGTGATGAAGTGCCCTACAGCTATGTGCAGGCGGATTGGTCGTTTGGACGGGTATTTTATCGCAACCTCTACACGTCGATGATTGCGCGCACCCATGCAGATTTGGGGGGCGATGCGGCGTTGCCGAAAAAGTACATGGCCGCCCATGTGTTGGGCTATCGTCTGGGTCCGAACACGGAAATAGCGGCCTATGAGGCGGTGGTCTTTTCGCGTGACGGCATGTTTGAATGGTGGTATCTACACCCGCTGATCTTCTACCGCACGGTGGAGTTTCAGCTGGGCAGCCCGGACAATGTGCTATTGGGTGGGCAGGTGACGCATCGCCTCGGTAGGCATACGTATCTGTATACCCAATTTGTGTTGGATGAATTTTTAGCTTCGGAGTTTTTCAGGCCCCGGCGCGGGTGGTGGGGCAATAAGTGGGGCTTGCAACTCGGGCTCTTACACTCCTTCCGATGGCGAAAGCTCCATGTGCGCTATCGCGTAGAATACAACGCAGTGCGTCCCTACACGTATTCACATCGCGATAGCACGCGCAGCTATGCCCACTACAACGCTCCGCTGGCACATCCGTGGGGGGCCAACTTTAAAGAACTTCTCCAACAGCTGGTGGTGCGCTATAGAGACGGCTATGTGCAAGCTCTCTGGATAGAGGGATGCCGCGGCATGGACAGTGTGGGTACCAATTTCGGCAGCGACATCCTTCAGACGCACTTGCAAGGTGTGCGTCCTTACGACAATCGCATCTGTCAGGGCGTGCGCCGACACGTGCGGATTGTCGACCTGCGATTGGGATGGTACCTATGGAGATACCTCGCCTTCGAACTGCGCCTACAACATACGACCGACACTTCTCAAAATCCCAATGGCTATTTAGGCAGCCATGTGGTGTGGATGTGTAGTGCTCGATACTTATTGCCCGCCGTGCGGTATGATTACTGAGCGGGCTTCAAGCCTGCGGGTATGCGCACATCTTCGATTTCATGGCGTTGGCGCGGGATGGCTCTGCCGAGTATGCGGTATCCGCTCTCGGTGATGAGCACGTCGTCTTCGATGCGTATGCCGCCGAAGTCGAGCCATGCATCGAGCTTATCGTATTGTATGAAATGGTTGAACTTGTCCTCTTTCTGCCATTGTTCGATGAGTGGGGGGATGAAATAAATGCCGGGCTCGACGGTGAGGACATATCCGGGTTGTAGGCGCTTGCCGAGGCGCAAGTACGCTGTGCCAAACTGGTCGCTACGCCGTGTCTCGTGGTCGTAGCCGACGTAGTCCTCGCCGAGGCCTTCCATGTCGTGGACATCGAGACCCATCATATGGCCCAGGCCATGGGGAAAAAACAGGGCATGGGCGCCGCTTTCGACGATTTCGTCGACAGGTCCACGCAAGAGACCCACATCCTTGAGGCCTTGGGCAATGACGCGGGCAGCCTGAAGGTGCACGTCGAGATAGCGCACCCCTGGGGCCAGCATGTCCATGGCGGCCTTTTGTGCCTGCAGGATGATGTCGTAGATGTCGGCCTGTCGGGGTGTGTACTTCCAGCTCACGGGAATTGTTCGAGTGATGTCGGAAGCGTAGCCGCCGGGCTCTTCTGCACCCAGATCGATGAGCAATAGATCACCTTCGCGGAGTTGGTTGGCGTACGAATGGTTGTGCAGAATTTGGCCATCGCGGGAGATGATGGGCGTAAAGGCGAGTCGTCCACCTTCGGAGGCGGCTATTCCCTGGGCAATGCCGGCAAGCCATTGTTCGCGTACACCGGGTTGGGCCTCTTGCATCAGGCGCATAAAAATCCGATGGGTGAGCTCGAGGGCTTTTTCGATCTGCGAGACTTCCCATTCGTCTTTGACCGAGCGCATGGACACGATGGCCTTGATGAGTGTCGTGGAGACGCTCTTGCGGGCATGTTCTTCACTATAGCCGAGGGTGTCGCGGAGGAGGCGATAATGCTCGCATCGATAGGGAGGGAGATAGTGGATTGTACACTTGCGGTATTCGGGTCGTTCTAAAATCGATTTCAGCTCCGATAGTGCATGAGCATGGGAGATGCCAAGGCGCTCGGCAGCGGCATCGACATCCATTTGCGGGCCCGTCCAAATGAGATCCTCCATCGTCGGGCGTGGACCAAAGAGGTGCTCTTCCCCCGATGTCGGGTCGATGAGAAGTGCAAAGTCGGGCATTGGGATGCCAGTGAAATAGAGCATGTTGCTATCCTGGCGAAAGGGATAGGGATTGGCGGGATAATTGACCGGTGTGTCGCTATTGCCGAGGATCAATATGAGCCCTTCGCCGACCTTTTGGGCGAGCTGGTGGCGGCGCCTCCGATAGCGCTCGATCATTTCATCACTCCAATGCGTGGATGCCATAATTGCGGTATTTCGTTTCAAAGATACAGTAAAATCGCTCAGTGCGGTGTAGGTTGTGGATACCCTTTATATGTCTGAAAAAAACACTAAATTAGACATTTCATACGTACAGTAATGAAAGGCCTCTGTATGACCACGTCGGAGCTCATACGGAAATGCATCGAGGGCGATCCCCGCGCACAGCGGATTTTATATCAGCGCTATGCTCCTTTGGCTAAGGGGATTATTCTTCGATACGTGGTCTATGAAAACGAGGCCGAGGAGTTGCTCTCGGAGGTGATGTATCGGGTATTGACGCGCCTCGACATGTTGGAAGATGAAAACAAGCTCGAATCGTGGATTCGATCCATAGCTGTCAATACTGCCTTGATGCATTTGCGGCGAAAGAAACAACTCCCACGAGTCGTTTCCATCGATGAGCTGTCGGAAAGTGAACGGCAGCGACTGTGGGGAAAATCCCACACTCCGAGCGATACAACACTGTTGTTGTCCTTAATCAATCGCCTACCCGAGGGCTATCGACTCATTTTCAATCTCTACGTGATCGACGGCTATCGCCATCGGGAGATCGCCGAGATGTTGGGTATCAGTATCCATACGAGCAAATCGCAGCTCATCAAGGCAAGGCGGCGCCTGCAAAAGATGTGGGAAAAGGAGGTAAAACGGCATAAAGGGCAAAAACTATAGTCCATGTACGGTCCGTCGGAAGGCCATATTCGATCGAAGCTGGCAAATATGCGTGCCGGCACGCATCCGGTGACGGAAAGGCATGTGTTATCGGAAGTTCAGGGATTTTATCGGTTGAAGAAGAGACTCCTCGCCATTCGCAAGGCGATACGGGTTTTGACCGTGGTGTTTGTCGCGATGATTTTTTCGCTTTGGCTCATTCGCATGACGGAGGGGTCGCCTTACTACGAGCCGCAGAAGGGCTCGCTGACTGCTACGGCTTCTCTCTCCCATGTACTATGGCCGGAGTATAGGGAGGTACAAGAAGAGGTTTACCGAGGGAATGCACCTGAAGCCCTTCCTATGGAGGGTATGTGGCACTTGGCGGAGGAGTTTGTCGATCTGTCTTCAACCATTCCGACACGACTGGAAATTCTTTCGACCAAAGAGGGCCGATATTATCTGAGGGAAATACGAGAGGGGGCACGTGCTTATCCGATGGTTCGGACACCTGAGGGCTACTTCCGCACCACACACCCCCGCATACGCAGCCTGGATCAGCGGGGGGGAAGCCTGTTTGTCTATATGGACGATCAGTGGATTGTCGAATATCATCCGGCGCGCTATCGCTAAGGGAACGAGCTGTGCAATGAAGGAGCATGCCCGTCAAAAGGATTCCCACAGAGCTGTTACGTCAGAGTCCTGGCAGCTGCCCAGGCCATTTTTGGTAGCCGGTCCGTGTAGTGCGGAGTCGCAGGAGCAGCTGCTCCACACGGCAAGGCCCCTCGCACAGATAGGTGTCCATGTATTTCGCGCTGGAGTGTGGAAGCCGCGCACGCGACCAGACAGCTTTCAAGGAGTGGGCGATATCGGGTTGGAATGGCTCCGCATCGTCAAAGAAGAGACACACATGCAGGTGGCTACCGAAGTGGCCAACGCGCGACACGTCGACAAGGCGCTTCGCGCCGGTATCGATGTGCTCTGGATCGGCGCTCGCACGACCGTCAACCCCTTTAGCGTACAGGAAATTGCCGATGCACTCAAGGGGGTGGACGTCCCCGTCATGGTTAAAAATCCCATCCATCCCGATCTTCAGCTGTGGATAGGCGCTATTGAGCGATTGAAAAAGGCCGGCATTGAGCGGATCATCGCTGTACATCGAGGTTTTGCCTTTTACGGTGAAAATTACTACCGCAACAAGCCCAAGTGGATTATACCGCTCGAGTTGCGGCAAATCTTTCCGGAGGTGCCCTTGATCTGCGATATCAGCCACATTAGCGGTAGCCCGAAGCTTTTGTACGAAGTCGCTCAACATGCTGCACGGCTCCAATTTGATGGCCTGATGACTGAGGTACACTATCGACCACAACAGGCAAAGAGCGATGCCTATCAGCAAATCACTCCTGAAGAGTATCGAAAACTCATCGAACGCATCGATTGGCTACAGGCCGGCGATGAATGGCGCATTGCAGTGGATCTGGAAGAAATACGCAATAAAATCGATCAAATCGATCGCGAACTCATCAAGGTGCTGAGCAAGCGCATGCAACTGGTCAATGAGATAGGCTTGTATAAAAAGCAACACCGCATCGCCCTGTACCAACCTAAGCGTTGGGCACAAGTGTTTCGCCAGGCCCAACAATGGGGGGCCAAAAACCATCTCCCCGCCGATTTTATCGCCCGACTGTATCAGCTCATCCATCAGGAATCCCTCCGCCGTCAGCAGCGCATCATGGACGACGAAGAAGAGTGAGTTATTAACGCCCCAAAGGAGACCGCAAGCCACCGTGCAATAAGCGCGGTGGTCGTTCCGTTGGTAAAGTATCTAATTTTCAATGCGATGAAATGGCTCTACCTTTTGGCCGTCGTCGTGTGGACGACATCCATTTCGGCACAATTTTCGCCTATCGGTGTGTGGAAGACCATTGACGACAAGACCGGCGAGCCGAAGTCATGGGTCGAGATCTATGAAAAGAACGGAGCATTGTACGGAAAAGTCGTCAAACTACTCCCCGCAGCGACTACGGACAAGTGCAATAACTGCCCAGGAGACAAAAAAGACAAACCTCTCATCGGTCTGGACATTTTGTGGGATTTAAAACCGTACAAGGATTATTGGAGCTATGGTAAAATCGTAGATCCCAAAGACGGCAAGGTGTACAAAGCGAGCATCTGGATGGATGGCAACGACAAGCTCAAAGTGCGCGGATACATCGGCATTAGCCTGATCGGCAGGACGCAGACATGGCATCGCGTGCGATAATTGTGATGAGATGAAGATGTATACGGACAAGACCAAAAAATACAGTGCCTATGGTACAAGACTCTACGATTCGCGAAATCATCCAGAGGATGTACGGCGACTTGCCCTATTCGTTGAAGGTGGAATGTGCCGTACAGTTGTCTCTGGACCGCCGCCTACTTGAAGCCCACAAGCAGTATTTGTACTGGGTACATAGGGGCGATAGACCGCTGTATTCCCCCAAGGCCTCTACGGTGAAGAAAATCCTGTCGCTGAGCAAAAAATGGCCGGCGTGATAAGTGCATGATCTGTCAGGCATTAGGCGGGATGCCTAAAGGTCAAGAACGCGGTATCTTTGGAACAAACAATTACACAGCCCATGGATGAAAAGCAGAGACAGGCCAAGTTGAAGGCGCTGCGGATGACGATGGACCGCATCGAAAAGCTCTACGGCAAAGGCGCGGTCATGTTGCTCGGCGACCAGAAGACAGCCGAGGTGGACAGCATACCCACCGGTTCTATCGGCCTGGATATCGCCTTGGGGACGGGAGGATATCCTCGCGGTCGCATCATCGAAATCTTTGGCCCCGAATCCTCGGGGAAGACCACCCTGGCTATCCACGCCATCGCCGAATGCCAAAAAGAAGGCGGCATAGCGGCCTTTATCGATGCCGAACATGCCTTCGATCGGTATTACGCGGAAAATCTCGGCGTCGACGTCAACAATCTGCTCATTTCCCAACCCGACAGTGGCGAACAGGCTCTTGAAATTGCCGAAAGCCTGATACGCTCCGGAGCCATCGACATCATCGTGGTCGACTCCGTAGCGGCCCTCGTTCCGCGTAGCGAACTCGAAGGAGAGATGGGCGATAGCAAGGTGGGACTGCAGGCGCGTCTGATGTCCCAGGCCATGCGCAAACTCACCGGAGCCATTGGCAAAACGGGCTCGGTCTGCATATTTATCAACCAGCTCCGGGAAAAAATCGGCGTGATGTTTGGCAACCCCGAAACGACTACCGGGGGCAATGCCCTAAAATTTTATGCCTCTCAGCGCATCGATATCCGACGCAGCGGCCCCGCCATCAAAGATAAGGAAGGCAATGTCATCGGCAATCACGTCAAGGTCAAAGTCGTCAAGAACAAACTCGCTCCGCCCTTCAAAGTGGCCGAATTCGATATCATGTTTGGCGAAGGCATCTCGAAGGAAGGCGAAATACTCGACCTCGGCGTCGACCTCGGCCTGATCGAAAAAAGCGGCTCCTGGTACAGCTACGATGGAGCCAAAATTGCACAAGGCCGCGATGCGGCAAAGCAGTTTCTCAAGGACAACCCCGAAGTGGCTGCCGAAATCGAGGCCAAAATACGACAAGCCTATATGCCCACGCGACAACAAACAGAGGCACAAGTCCAAAAAAGCGAATAGAGGCAAGCCACCATGCACCGTATTCCAGAACACTCATAGCGCGGAGGTGCAATGCCACACCAATCCGATTATATCCAACTGAGAGATATCAAACGCTTTGTACAGGAGAGTCTCCGCGTGCTACGAGCCCAATGGTACGTGCCCTTTGGTATCTTCTTAATCCTGGGAGCATACAAAGTGTATCGCGCGTGGACCTATGCGCCGGAGTACGAAGCACGACTGAGCTTTATAATTGCCGAAGAGCCCATCGGATTGGAGGGCTCGCTGGGTGGAGTGTTGAGCTCTATCGGACTGAGCTCGGAGTCATCGTACAACCACGAGCGCTTTATTCAGCTGGCCAAAAGCCGTAAAATCTTTCAGAGCGCTGTGATGGATACCGTGCGCATGGACGGACACGACCAACTGCTGGCCAATGCACTCATCGACGAGTTTGAGCAGTACGGCAGATGGGGAAAAAATCGCTGGTACGAGTTTTTTAAAGATCCTCCGGCCCTGCGAGGCTTCCGCTTTCGCGACACCCAGATCACACATGGTCCACCGCTGGCGCGGTTGGCCCTCAAGACGCTGCACCAAATGACGAGCCAAATCGCCGACATACGGTACGATCCCGATGCGGCAATCTTTACTTACATCGTGCGTACCCATCATGAAGACCTCTCCTACCACTTGGTGCGCGCCTTGTTTGATAAAATCGCGGACTATTATGTCGAAAAGACGCGTGAAAAACATTTTCAAACGTATGAGGTTTTGGAGGCGAAGGAGGATTCGCTAAGGGGATTGTTGAGGGAGAAGGAGGCGATGCGCGCCCGCCTTAGAGATCAGCTACGGTATGCGAGTTCTGAAAGTGCCTTAGTGCCGCTGGAGAAGCTCTCACGAGAAATCAACTTGTTGTACATTATGCTCGGGGAGGTCGTCAAAAACAAGGAGCTGGCCGATTTTGCGCTTCGCAGCAAAACCCCTATCGTGCAAGCCATCGACTTTCCCATGAAGCCGCTTCCTTCGTATGCGCCGCTGTGGTGGATGGAGTTGATTCGCTCGGCAGTTGTAGCGCTGTTGGCTGGGGGATTGTACGTGCTCTTTCGCCATTGGTGGCGGCGTGTGGGATAAAATGCACCATTTCATACAATAAAATTTGAGTAACTTTGTTACTCAATTATGCTCGAATCGCTCATATCGTCGCGCACGCGCATACGGTTGCTATTGAAGTTTTTTCTCAATAGCGAGGTGCGTTCGTATTTGCGGGAGCTTGAGTCGGAGTTTGGGACGTCGAGCAATGCCATACGGGTGGAGTTGAATCGGATGGAGCGCGCGGGGTTGTTGGAGTCGACGGTAGAGGGCAACAGGAGGTATTATCGGGCGAATCGCAGGCATCCGTTGTTTGGGGATATTCAGCGCATCATACGGAAGTACATTGGTTTGGATCAGATCACGGAGCAGATTATTCGGCGATTGGGCAATGTGGAGGAGGTCTATTTGACGGGGGATTTTGCGCGGGGCAAGGACGCTCCTACGATCGACATAGCCATCCTTGGGGATATACGGGTAGATTATTTTTTACGGCTCGTGGCCAAGGCGGAGAAGCTCATTCGGCGGAAGATTCGATATGTGCTTTATACGCCTGACGAGCTCGGAGCATTTCGCAATTATCTATCGAAAGAAACAGCGTTGTTGATATGGAAAAGAGAGCAGACAGGATGATGTATCAGCGGTTGAAGGACGGAGAGGCGGCGATTGCGGTGGTGGGGCTTGGGTATGTGGGATTGCCGGTGGCTTTGGCCTTTGCGAAGGAGTTTCGGGTGATCGGTTTTGACATCGATCGGCGGCGCGTGGAGGAATTGCGACGAGGTGTGGATCGTACGGGGGAGGTGATGCCGGAGGAATTTCACGGACGCAATATTGCATTTACTGCCGAGGAGGAAGATTTACGGGCGGCGCATTTTTTCGTCGTGGCGGTACCGACGCCGGTGGATGAATATCGGGTACCCAATTTAAAGCCGCTCTTTCGGGCGTCGGCCTCTGTAGGCAGGGCGTTGAAGCCGGGTGATTACGTTGTTTACGAGTCGACGGTATATCCGGGATGTACGGAGGAGGATTGTGTGCCGATTTTGGAGCGCGAATCGGGCTTGCGCATGGGTGTAGATTTTAAGGTGGGCTATTCGCCGGAGCGCATTAATCCGGGGGATCGGCAGCGCACGGTCGAGCGCATTGTCAAGATCGTATCGGGCTGTGATGCGGAGGCTTTGGATCAGATAGCTCGTGTGTATGGGGAGGTGATCGAAGCGGGCATTTACAGGGCCTCATCCATCAAGGTGGCGGAGGCGGCCAAAGTGATTGAAAACACGCAGCGGGACTTGCTGATTTCGTTTGTCAATGAGCTGGCTATCATCTTTGACCGTATGGGCATCGACACGCTTGAGGTGTTGGATGCGGCGGCTACCAAGTGGAATTTTATACGCATGACGCCGGGTCTGGTCGGTGGGCATTGCATCGGGGTGGATCCGTATTATTTGGTGTACAAATCCCGGCAGCTTGGCTATGATCCGCAGGTCATCTTGAGTGGACGTCGCATCAATGACGGGATGCCGTACTTTGTGGCCAAGCGTTTGGTGCAGATGTTGTTGGCGCGGGATCAAAATCCCTTGAAGAGTCGTGTCCTCGTGCGGGGCATCACGTTTAAGGAAAATGTGTCGGACATACGCAATTCGAAGGTAGCGGATTTAGTGCGCGAGCTTCGGGAGTTTGGCATTGAGGTCGATGTCGAGGATCCCCTTGCGGATCCCGAGGAGGTCCAGCGCGAGTTCGGTATTGAGCTGGTACAGCCCAGCGGAAAGTACGATGCGGTCATCATTGCGGTGGCGCACGATCAATATAAAAAAGACGGCATCGATGCGCTCGATGCCTTGCTCGACTCGAAGGGTATCGTCATGGACTTGAAGGGCATTTTGCCTCGCGACAATGGAAAGTATGAAATTTGGCGTCTTTAGCAATATGGACAGTGTAGTGGAAAAGTGGTATGCGGTCTATACGCGTTTCAAACACGAAAAAGTCGTCGCATCGAGGTTGCGTCGCGGGGGTATTCACGCCTATGTTCCATTGACGAGGGTGGTACGTCGGTATCGGCGTAAGGTCAAAGTGCACGACATACCGCTACTCTCGCAATATGTGTTTGTGCACATTTGTCTAAAGAGGGAACAAGTGCGTGTATTGAGTACGTCGGGAGTGCTGGACTTTGTGCGTATGGGAAGAGAAATTCCGGCCATACCTCAGGAGGAGATCGATATACTTCGGAGGGTAGCTGGGGAGGATTGGCCGGTAGAAGTACTTCTGTCGGGAGATGAGTTGGTGGGTAGAGAAGTGGAGATCATTGGTGGAGCATTGACGGGAATACGGGGCACGGTGGTGGAGAGGAAGGGAAAGACGCGGGTACTGGTGGCCTTGCGGCATGTGGGAGTGCAGCTCCTCATCGAAGTGCCCCTTGCGTATATGCGCCTGTTGCAGCGGGCGTAACAGAAGGCGGGTGCATTAGCTGATGGGATAGGTGTTGCGACCTATCAGTAGCGAAGCTCTGCCCTGTGGAGAGGTTTGAAAAAATTAAAATGCTGATTCGATGAACATAGCTGTTATTGGAACGGGCTACGTGGGACTGGTGACGGGCACCTGTTTTGCAGAGACGGGCAATCGGGTGGTATGTGTAGACATCGATGAGGAGAAGGTGCAGAAGTTGCGTCAGGGCGTATTGCCCATTTATGAGCCTGGGTTAGAGGCTATCTTTCGGCGCAATCTTCGCGGGGGGCGCTTGCACTTTACTACGTCGTACGAAGAGGCCATTCCTCAAGCCGATATCGTCTTTTTAGCCTTGCCCACGCCTTCGGATGGCGATGGCTCTGCGGATTTGAAGTACGTATTGCAGGCTGCCGAAACGCTGGGGCCGCTCCTTCAGGGGTATACAGTAGTGGTCAACAAGAGCACGGTGCCTGTGGGTACAGCGGAGAAAGTCCGTCAGGTGCTTTCGAAATACGTAGACGAGACGCAATTCGATGTGGTGTCGAATCCCGAATTTTTGCGCGAAGGTGTGGCGGTCAACGATTTCATGCGGCCGGATCGCGTAGTGATTGGCACGCGCTCGGAGCGGGCCCGGCAGTTGATGAAAAAGCTGTATGCGCCCTTTGTCCGCCAGGGCAATCCGATACTGTTCATGGACGAGCGGAGTGCGGAGATGACCAAGTATGCGGCCAATGCCTATCTCGCCACGCGCATCAGTTTTATGAATGAAATCGCCAATCTCTGCGAACGGCTCGGCGCCAATGTCGATTGGGTGCGTCGCGGTATGGGTAGCGACAGTCGCATTGGGAAGCGGTTTTTGTTTCCCGGTGTCGGCTTTGGCGGCAGCTGTTTTCCGAAAGATGTGCGAGCACTGCGCCACATGGCCAGGGAAGTGGGGTACGATTTTAAAATCATCGACGCCGTCATCGACGTCAATGCCCGGCAAAAGTCCCTACTCGGGCAGAAGATCAAGACTTTTTTCGGTGGGAATTTAACGGGCAGAAAGATTGCCATTTGGGGATTGGCGTTTAAGCCTGAGACCGATGATATCCGCGAGGCACCTTCCCTTGAGCTCATCGACTTTCTTCTCAGTGAAGGCGCGCAGGTGCACGTCTACGATCCCGAAGCGATGGCCAACGTGGAAAAAGTATACGGAGATGCGCTCCACTACGGATCGGACATGTATGAAATCTTGCGCGATGCGGAGGCCCTGGCCATCGTGACGGAGTGGCAGGTATTTCGGACGCCTGATTTTAACCGCATGCTGGAACTGATGCGCACGCCGGCCATCTTTGATGGGCGCAATATTTACGATGTTGACGAGATCAAGAAGATGCGCTTTCACTACGAAAGCATCGGCAGGGTGCCGGTGCGGAGATATACCTCACCGAAACATGTGGATGATGAGAGAGCCTCGTAGGATACCGATGGTCGACTTAGTCGGTCAGTACGAGCGTTTGAAGCCCGACATTGACGCTGCCATTGCGGAAGTGGTGGAGAGTGCGCGCTTTATTGGAGGGCCGGTAGTAGAGCGTTTTGAGTGGGCTCTGGCCGAATATCTCGGGGTGGAGCACGTCGTATCGTGTGCCAACGGTACGGATGCATTGCAGCTGGCCTTGATGGCTTTGGATTTGCAGCCCGGCGACGAGGTGATTGTGCCGGCGTTTACCTATGTGGCTACGGCGGAGGTCATTGCCCTGTTGCGCCTGCGGCCCGTCATGGTCGATGTCGACGAGCGCACGTTTAACCTCACGGGGGCAATTGTCGAAGCTGCCATCACCGAGCGGACCAAAGCGGTGGTGCCCGTACATCTCTTCGGGCAGGGCGCCGAGATGGACGCCATCATGGAAGTAGCAGAGCGTCACGGCTTGTACGTAGTAGAAGACAATGCGCAGGCTATCGGCGCCCAATATGTCGACCGTGATGGGCAGAAGAGGGCGTTGGGGGCTTTTGGCAATGTGGGTACGACGTCCTTTTTTCCGTCGAAAAACCTCGGATGTTACGGCGATGGGGGTGCGCTATATACCGACGATGCGGCACTGGCCGAAAGGCTACGCATGCTGCGCAATCACGGCCAAAAGAGGCGCTATTACCATGAAATCGTAGGTGTCAACAGCCGCCTCGATGCCATACAGGCAGCAGTGCTCCACGTTAAGTTGGCCCACTTGGACGATTTTATCGCACGTCGCCGCCGCGTGGCCGATATGTACGATGCGGCATTTAGGGATATCGATGGCCTGGTCATTCCTTGGAGGGATCCGCGCGGTGATCATGTATTTCATCAGTACACATTGCGGGTGCTGGACGGCCGGCGCGATGCGTTGCGCGCGCATCTGGAGCGCCTCGGCATATCGACCAACATCTATTATCCCGTGCCGCTGTATCGGCAGAGGGCCTTTGAGGGATGGACGGATGTCGACTATTTGCCCGTCACAGAGCGGCTCTGTGCGGAGGTGCTGTCCTTGCCCATTCACACGGAAATGGATGATGCCACACTGGAGTACATCGTCGATGGAGTGCGGGGCTTTTTTCGTGTAGGCAGTTGATTAGCGAGTGGAAAGATGAACAAGTGGAGGATGTAGGTGGGAGGGATTTTTGTGCGTTATTGTACACTATGGTGAGCGATTTTATTGAAAAGCATAAAGGAATAACTGGAAATCTCTACCTTTGCACGGGGATACACCCTTGCGGAGGGAAAAAACGTTTTTTGAGTTAAAACAGTCGATGATGAAGAAGAATTTTGCACTTATTGGGGCGGCTGGTTTTGTGGCGCCGCGGCACATGAAGGCCATTAAGGAGACGGGGAATACCCTTTTGGCAGCGGTGGATCCCTTTGATTCGGTAGGCATTATTGACAGTTATTTTCCTGAAGCGGATTTTTTCACCGAGTTTGAGCGATTTGATCGCCATATTGAAAAGCTCAAGCGCTATCGAGGAATTCGATTGGACTATGTCAGTGTGTGTTCGCCCAACTACTTGCACGATGCGCACATACGATTTGGCTTGCGCAATGGAGCCGATGTCATCTGTGAAAAGCCCATCGTACTCAATCCGTGGAATCTCGACCTGTTGCGCGATGTAGAGCGCGAGACGGGGCGCAAGGTGTACAGCATCTTGCAATTGCGTCTGCATCCCAATGTCATTGCATTGAAGAAAAAGGTCGACGAAGGGCCCAAAGACAAGATATACGACATTGATCTGTGTTATATTACCAGTCGGGGAAAGTGGTTTTACATCAGTTGGAAAGGCGATGTAACCAAGTCGGGAGGAATTGCTACCGACATTGGCATCCACTTTCACGATATGCTCGGATGGATCTTTGGCAAGGTCAAAAAACTGGTCGTACACATACACACGCATGATCGCGTCGCTGGGTACATGGAGTTAGAGCGGGCGCGCGTGCGTTGGTTTATGAGCATCAACTACAATACCCTGCCGCGAGAGGTGCGGGAGAAGGGAATGCGGACGTATCGGTCGCTGATGATTGGATCAGAGGAATTTGAATTTAGCGGAGGTTTTACGGATTTGCACACGGACAATTATCGGTTGATATTGGAAGGGAAGGGATACGGCTTAGACGATGTCCAACAGTCGATCGACATCACCTATCGCATTCGCAATACCAAGCCAGTGGGGTTGAAGGGCGATTACCATCCCTTTGCGCGGCTGCCGCTGGAAGAGCATCCCTTTACCAAGCCCTTGTATTCGATATACACCTGATCGATGAAGGAGTTTGCCTTGATTGGAGCGGCGGGATATGTGGCACCGCGTCACATGCGTGCCATTAAGGAGACGGGTAATGTCTTAGTAGCTGCGATGGATCCCTTTGATTCAGTGGGCATCATAGATAGCTACTTTCCCGAGGCGGATTTTTTTACGGAGTTCGAGCGATTTGATCGGCATCTGGAAAAGCGTCGAAGGCATTTGGGCAAGGCGGTGGATTACCTCAGCATTTGTTCGCCCAACTACCTGCACGACGCCCATATACGCTTTGGTTTGCGCATCGGGGCCGATGTCATCTGCGAGAAGCCCGTCGTACTCAATCCTTGGAACTTAGAGTTGCTCGAAGAGATTGAAAGGAAAAGCGGGCGCAAGGTCTTTACTATACTCCAGCTTCGCCTGCATCCGAGTGTGATTGCACTCAAAGAGATGGTCGAGCGGGCGCCAAAAGATAAAGTCTTTGACGTAGAGCTCACCTACATCACCAGCCGCGGTAAGTGGTATTACATCAGTTGGAAGGGTGATGTGACTAAGTCGGGAGGTATAGCGACCAATATTGGCGTACACTTTTACGACATGCTCGGCTGGGTATTTGGTAAGGTACGCCGCAATGTGGTGCATATCCACACACACGATCGCGCTGCGGGCTATCTCGAATTTGATCGGGCGCGCGTGCGCTGGTTTTTGAGCATTAATTACGAGACTTTGCCGAAGGAAATTCGCGAGCAGGGGCTGCGCACCTACCGCTCCTTGAAAATAGGTGAAGAGGAGTTTGAATTTAGCAAGGGGTTTACTGATTTGCATGTACAGAGCTATGAGAAGATACTCAAGGGCAAGGGGTTTACCCTCCAGGACAATCGGCAGGCCATCGAAATCATCCACACCATCCGCACGGTTGAGCCCATAGGATTAAAAGGCGATTATCATCCCTTTGCGCAATTGCCGCAGACTCCCCACCCCTTTGTACACTGAGATTTGTTTACTCACGGTACCCAAATTTAAAAACTCGTTTATTCCACCATGCACCTTTGTGGCGAGCAAAAATGTTATGCATATGAGAACCTATTCAAAAGGACACAGTGTATGGCAAAAAACGGGCATCACTTGCACAAAGAAGTGTCGCACCTCAAAGGGAAACTACACCTACTTTCCGAACGCCTTGAAGAACTCGAGGCGCAAAACAAAGAATTGCACATCATCATACGCCAACTTCAAGATAGCTATCGGACACTCCACGACAAGGTAGAGGACATTCAAAAGGGAGTAGTGGAGAATTACTTTCCCGACAATTTTGTCAAAGCATCGTTTCTCGAGAAGATATTTCGAGGATCGGGATTTAAAATCAAAGAGCCCTTTAATGTGCCACCACCGCCGAAAAATTTCATCATCACGGCCAAACTCATAGGAAAATGGATTACGAATCTCTCCGTACAAGACCTCTTGTCGGCATTTAAGCGGGCCGTGTGCGGTGGGGATACGCATTTTGAGCTCTACCTGGAGTCGTATACCCCTGAGGCGATAAGCGCTGTCAACCAGCTTCTCGTATATTTTGATAGGATTGGCCTCATAAAATGGTACCACTACAACAAAAAATATCGAATCCTGCGCGGTGAGGTCAACAAGGAGCACCACGAGGGCATCAATTTCATCACGGGCAAATGGCTCGAAATCTGGCTGTACGAATATTTTATTCACAAGCTAAGGGAAATATTCCCCGTCAAACAAATCAGGCTGTTTCAAAATGTGCGCATCCAACACCAGAGTAGCGGCAAAGACTACGAATTGGACGGAATACTGTGGTTGGACGGAGACATTTACTGGATAGAGTGCACCACGGGAGATTATGCCAAGGATTTGAAAAAGATGCAGGAACTCTGTGCGCTGTTGCCCTTTAAAAAGTGCATACTCGTATTAGACAATGTCGACCAGAGTATCGCCCAAGCTATTGAGGTTCAACACGATATCTATGTCTTGCGCGTAGAAAACTACGCTTATGATATTCGGCGTATCGTAACTGTATGAAAAAGATAGGAACATGCGTCAGTGGTGGGAAGTCCTAAAACGATGGATTTTTGGTAAAAGGGCAGTGAACACTTCAACTGCGACCTCGAGGACAGTACAGCGCGAGGTTGACCAGCACATCGCTCAGCTGCACTATAAGATCAATAGCCTGGAGGAAGAGCTTCAAAGTCTAAAAACCGAAAACTTGCGGTTGAAGGCCTTTAACGTCGACCTGCAGCTCAAAAATGGAGAACTTGAATCCCAAGCATCGCAGTTGAAATCCGAGAATGCCGAGCTCAACGCGCGCGTTGAAATTCTCCAGGATAAGGTGCAGATTCTCGAAGAGCGTCGCGACGACTATACCTATACGGTGGAGGACTTAAGCCGTCAAAACCACGGCACACTGGACTTGGTCTCCCACATCAACAGTAAAGGCTATAGAGTGAAGCCGAAGGGAAATGTGCCCATTTGGCCGATGGAGTACATCGAAGTGGCAAGGCATATCGGGAAGAACTATCGCGTTCACCTCGTCTCGGAGCTCCTCAAAACCTTGAAGCAATCGGCAGCGATCAAACAAGCTAAGAGCCTGGACGTTGCTAAAGAGGATCGGAGCGATATTGACGTAGTAGTAGGGCTTTGCCGCAAGATGCAAGCATGTGGATTGATTCATAAATTTACACATGGAAGTAATGGTCGATATATTCGCAAGCTCAAAGTGAATACGGACAACGAGCATCATGTGGGCTTTGTTACAGGTGTGTGGTTAGAGCTGTTTGCGAAGCATGAGCTGTGTACAATGATCCAGCATATCAATGGGGGAAAGATTCCGCCGCACATTCACGGCTTGAAGATTAAGTCCAGGCATGGAAGGTGGCATGAATTGGATTTTATACTCAAGATCCACGATCAGTATATTTGGATGGAAATGACGACGGGGAATTATCAAAAGGATGTGGAGAAGATGAGGGAATTGCGGGATGCATTGGAGTTTGACCAGTACGTCATGGTGGTGACGGATATGGGAGCGACGTGTGCGGATGAGATTCGGTTGAACGAAGGCATAGAGGTGGTGCGCGTGGAAAATTTTGAAGAGGACTGTCGCCGCATCATACAAAGAGCCAGTTAGTGGGATCGAGGGATATAGAGCTCATAGCCGAGATAGGTCAGGCGCATGAGGGCAGCTTAGGCATGGCGCATGCCTATATCGACGCCCTGCGAGACACGGGTGTGGACGTCATCAAGTGGCAGGTGCACATTGCGGAGGCGGAGAGCAGTCCTGAGGAGCCCTTTCGCGTGCGCTTGAGTAGTCAGGATGCATCGCGTATGGACTACTGGCGTCGGATGGAGTTTACATTGCCGCAATGGAGAGAGCTCAAGGCACACTGTGAGGAGGCAGGGATGGAGTTTTTAGCATCGCCCTTTTCGGTCAAGGCGGTGGAATGGCTCGAAGAGCTCGGCGTACGGCGTTACAAGATCGGCTCAGGAGAGGTGACCAATTTTCTCCTCTTAGAGCGCATTGCGCAAACGGCGAAGCCCGTCATCCTGTCGTCGGGCATGAGCAGTTGGGAGGAGCTCGACGAGGCGGTGCACTTTTTACGGCCTCGTATAAAACAGTTGGCCGTGTTGCAGTGTACGACGGCGTATCCTACCGCTCCGGAAGAGTACGGTTTAAACCTCATTGGGGCCCTAAAAGAGCGTTATCCCGATGTACGGGTGGGCTTTTCGGATCATTCGGGAGACATCTATGCGCCACTGGCTGCCGCAGTGTTGGGGGCTGAGATATTGGAATTTCACGTCGTGTTTGACAAGCGCATGTTTGGTCCCGATGTGCAGGCGTCGATATCCATCGATCGGGTGCGGGATCTCGTCCGCGGAGTGCGGACACTTCAGCGCGCCCTGAGCCATTCCGTAGACAAGGTATTGACACCGTCTCTTCAAGCGGTCAAGGGCATCTTTGAAAAGAGTCTGGCGGTCAGCCGCGACATGCGTGCTGGTGAACGCATTCGACTGGAAGACCTGGAGGCAAAAAAGCCCGCAGGCATGGGTATACCGGCACGGGAGTTTGAACGAGTTCTTGGTAGGCGGTTGCGCAGGGCAAAACACGCGTATGAGTTTTTGAAAGACGAGGATCTCGATGAGCCGGAGGGCCCGAAATAGGAATTTGTTCCTTTAAACGAGCGTAAAACAGATGGCGGCGAAGAGGAAGATTTGTGTTGTGGTGACGGCGCGGCCGAGTTATAGTCGTGTCAAGACCGTCTTGGAAGCGGTGCGCGCGCATCCTCAGCTGGAGTTGCAGCTCGTCGTAGCAGCTTCGGCTCTACTGGATCGCTATGGCTCGGCGGTCGAGTACATTGAGCGGGATGGGTTTGATATAGATGCCCGGGTGTTTAATGTGATTGAGGGGGAGAATCTGACGGCCATGGCCAAGACGACGGGGATTGGGATATTGGAGTTGGCCACGGTCTTTGAAAATCTACGTCCCGATGCGGTCATTACGGTGGCGGATCGCTTCGAGACGATGGCTACGGCTATAGCGGCATCGTATATGAACATTCCCCTGGTGCACATCCAGGGGGGCGAGGTGTCGGGAAATATCGACGAAAAGGTGCGTCATGCTGTGACCAAGCTCGCCGATTTACACATGACATCGACGGCATTGGCGGCCGAGCGACTGGTGCGCATGGGAGAGGATCCAGACAGGGTATTTCATACGGGATGCCCGTCGATCGACTTGGCTGAGCGGGTACGGCAAAATGGAGCGCTCGATTTTGATCCCTACGAGCGGTACGGCGGTGTGGGGGCAGCTATGGATTATAGCGGGGGATATATTGTCGTCATGCAGCATCCCGTCACGACGGAATACGCTTTGGCGCGCCAGCATGTGGAAGAGACGCTTCACGCCGTCAGAGAGGCGGGATATCCCGCTTTTTGGTTTTGGCCCAATGTCGATGCCGGCTCCGATGGAACGTCGAAGGGCATACGGTCGTTTCGAGAGACGTACGAGTTGCCCCATATGCATTTTTTCAAGAATATGGAGCCCGAAGATTTTTTAAAGTTGGTGTACAACGCGCGTTGTCTTGTGGGTAATTCCAGTGTCGGCATTCGCGAGTGTTCGTATTTGGGAGTGCCCGTCGTCAACATTGGGTCGCGGCAGCGCGGCAGGGAGCGCGGGAGCAACGTCATCGACGTGGGATACGATCGCAAAACCATACGACGTGCCATTGAGCAGCAATGGGCTCGCGGTCGCTATCCCGGTGAGAAGATTTACGGTGATGGCCGTGCGGGGCCGCGCATAGCACGGATCCTTGCCGAAGTTGAACTGCGCATCGACAAACAGCTCAACTATTGAGCCGTGCGCAAGTGGAAAGTACTCATAGCGGAATCGGTGGACTTCTCCCCGGAAGCTCTTCGGTTGCTTCAGCAGTATTTTGAAGTCGATACGCCTGCGGAGAAGCCGTCCGTGGAAGAGGCGCTCTCGTCATATGATGTGGTGTGGTTTCGCTTTGGATATGTCATCGACGAGCAGTGCTTACCGAGCTTGCTTCGGTGTAAAGTCCTCGTCGTACCTGCCACAGGCACGGATCACATCGACATGGATGTTGTGCAAAAGCGCGACATTGTCGTGCTTTCGCTCAAGGGCGAGCGGGAGTTTTTACGCCAGGTGCGGGCCACGGCGGAGTTGACCATTGGTCTGTGCTTAGCGCTGCTGCGAAAGATTTGTCCTGCACATCGCGATGTCCTCTCAGGGCATTGGAACAGGGATGCTTTTCGAGGGCATGAATTGTACGGGAAGCGCGTGGGCATAGTGGGCATGGGCAGGCTAGGACAGATCGTGGCCGGTTATTTTAGCGCCTTTGGGTGTGAGGTGCAGTATTGCGACCCACGTGGGGTGGAAGTGCCGTACAGGCGAGTGGATTCACTGGTAGAGCTCGCGGCGCAGTCCGACATTTTGAGCTTGCATGTACCACTAACCGAGGAGACGGTGGAACTGATCGGCGAGAAGGTCTTCAAGGCCATGCCCAATCACGGTATACTCCTCAACACTTCACGCGGTGCGATTGTCGATGAGGCGGCCCTGCTCCGCGCGTTGGAAGAGGGCCACATCGCAGGAGCGGGGCTGGATGTGGTACGCGATGAGCATTGGTGGTCTGCGGACAGAGCACTGGCACAATACGCGCGCAATCACGACAATCTCCTCATCGTCCCCCATATCGGAGGCAATACCTATGAGTCTTTTGATCGCACAGAGCGATTTATGGCGCGAAAGCTGATCGAGTGGTATACGAGTCGTGTCGCTGAGTAGGAGGACATTCAGGGCCATTGGGTGGAATGCCGTTGGTGGCGGTATTGCCATGGCGATGAGTTTTGTCATCTCCATTGTGTTGTCGCGTCTATTGGGACCTGAGCCCTTTGGCATTTTGGCAGTGGGGCTCTCGCTGGTGGGGATGGTGGAGGGATTTGCGGTGATGGGGTTTCACAGCTCATTGATACGTCAGCCTTCCATCAGCAGGGTAGATTTTCATGTGATACGGTGGGTAGTCGTGGGCAGTGCGACGTTGATAGCTGCAGCTCTGTGGATTGCAGCTCCCTGGATAGCGTCTCTGTACCACATCGAAGCGCACGGCAATGTCCTTCGTATACTTGGTTTGTTGCCGATTTTTCAAGCCGTTGCCATGACGGATCGAGCGTATTTGGAGCGCACACTTGCTTACGATGGGCTAATAAAAGCGCGCATAGCAGCAATCGTCGTTGGTGGGGTAGTGGGCATTGTACTTGCCCTGGAGGGGTATGGTGTGTGGAGCTTGGTGGTGTATACGGTGTTGACGGCAGCGTTGACAACTATCGGCATTTATCGGTATTCGGGTATTGGGTGGTCGTGGGCCTTTGATATGGCGGTGTTGCGGAGGCATTTGCGTTTTTCGCTTGAAGTGTTTGTATCCAATTTGTGGACGGGATGGGTGCGCAAGGTCGATGTGCTCGTCTTGGGGCCCACGCATGCGGCTGCCACGGTAGGGCTGTACTACAGGGGCAAGTCGCTATCGGAATTGGCTACCCATTTGCCGTCCAACTATGTGTTTGCACCGATTTTTCCCGCATTGTCGTCAATACAGGGGGATGTGGAGAAATTTCGCAAGCGGTTGGGAGAAATACTCACAGCCACCAGTGGGCTTTTTACACCTTTTTACTTGGCTGTGCTTCTCTATGCCGAGGAATTGTTGGTGTTGCTGTACGGCGACAGTTGGCGGGGTGCATGGCCCTATCTTTCGCTGTGGATGGGCATTGCTTGGCTGCACATTTTGCGCAAGCCGTGCAATTTTGCTCTCTTGGCCCGCGGAAAATCGTCGGAAATACTGCGCCTTGAAGGTTGGCTCAATGCCGTGCGCCTCGTGTGGATTGTCGCTACGGCATGGTGGAGTATACTCGGCATGTTGTGGGGGCTGTTGGTGATCAAGCTCGTCGATTACGGAGTCTATGCAGCGACGACCGCAAAGGCGGTGGGCATGTCTTGGCAGGCGGTTGGATATCGGCATTTGTCGGATGTGTTACTGGCTGCTGTCGTCCTACTGGCTGTGCGATGGGTTGGCCAGTGGACGCTTGGAGGAACTGTGTGGTGGATCTGGATGATAAGCGGAGCCCTGGGGATTGCCCTGTACGGATGGATACAGCTCTTTGTGGTGCAAAATTCTGCCATTAAACATTTCATACGCTATGTCCACAGCGCATAGGGGAGGCCTACCAGAGGTGTTGGTCGTCGTACCTGCACGCGGCGGATCGAAGGGCTTGCCGCGCAAAAATCTCGTTCGCATTGCGGGTCATAACCTTATCGAATACGCTGCTGCATGTATCCAAGGTGCACACACACCCTTGCACGCCGTGTTGAGCAGCGATAGTGCTGAAATATTGGACTGGGGAGTGCGATGTGGAATCGAAATCGTCCGAAGACCCGCGCATCTCGCGCAGGATGATAGTCCGGTCGTGGATGCAGTGCTCCACGCATTGGAGGAGATGGAACGCCGCCATGGGACTGTTTATCGCATCGTCGTGCTGCTGCAGCCGACTTCGCCTTTTCGTACAGGTGCGGATCTCGATGCGGTTGTGCGGCTCTGTAGAGAAGAGGGTGTGGATAGTGTGATCAGTGTGGTGGAAGAAGACGATCATCATCCCGCGCGGATGTACCGGTTGCGGTCGGGATTGTTGGAACCGTTTTTGCCGGCTTTTGAGCGCGCACGTCGGCAGGACATTCCACCGGCGTATTATCGGAACGGGTGCTTCTATGCGGTGCGTCGCGAGGCCCTTATGAACTCGCGCCAGTTGATCACGGGTAGGAAGAAGCCCTATCTCATGCCGCGTCAGTGGTTGTGCAATATCGATGACCAGAGGGATCTGATGCTCGCCGAGCTCATGGCTCCGCAATGGCTCAGAGAAGTGGGACTCTTTAGCTGATTGGAGTGCAGAGGTGATTTGGTGGTGTATGAAATGCTAGATCTTTCTCATCAAGATGGCGGTTTAGACACATGGGGAAAAGTCAATCGAAAACGAGGAGAGAAATTGCATTTTGTTGGATAGGGGTTGGTATAAAATGGTGCAGCGGCTCGATGGATGGACATCGCTGGGTAATGTCCGTGTGATCAACCATTTTATACGGAGAACAACGATTTCATACAGAAAAAACGACAATCCATAGGGTGAACAGTGTAGTATGTGTGGTTTTGTTGTCACGGTAGGGGGAAATTTTACGGCGCGGGATGTGGAAGCGTCGTGTCGCACCTTGCGGCATCGTGGGCCCGATGCGCAGGGTTTCTACACACATGTGCAACGAAATGTCCATATGGCGCATGTACGGCTTAAGGTCATCGACCTGGGGGACGAGGCCAATCAGCCGATGTGTTCGGCGGATGGACGTTACGTCGTGGTGTACAATGGCGAGATCTACAATTACCGCGAGTTGCGCGAGCAATTGAGGGGATATCCGTTTCGGACGCAGAGCGATACGGAGGTGTTACTGGCGGCATTTTCGCGGTGGGGATTGGATTGTTTGGATCGTTGCAATGGCATGTTTGCCTTTGTGGTGTTGGATGTGCAGAGTGGAGAGCTCGTGGCGGCTCGGGATCGCTTTGGTGTCAAGCCCTTGTACTATGCGCGTTTGGGGGATGCACTGGTTTTGGCCAGCGAGATCAAAGCCATCTGCCATTTGATTCCGTCGCTACGCAGCGATAACGAAGTTGCGTGGGCCAGTTACTTGAGGTACGGGCGTTATCCCGAGCCGGAAGAGACGTTTTACAAGGGCATTTATCCCGTGCCTGCGGGGCATGTGTTGAAATATCGAGAAGGGGAGGTACAAGTGAGTCGTTGGTATCGTTTTGTGGAGAGAGTTCGGTCTTATGGTTTGGGGGGTACTGGGGTTGAAGAGCGCTACGAAGAGTTGTTGCACGATGCTTTGCGATTGCGTTTTCGCAGTGATGTGGAATTGGGGGTGAGTTTGAGTGGAGGTCTGGATTCGGCGCTATTGGCGGGGTTGATGCGGACGCTGGGACGCGATCGGGTGCGTGCTTTTCATTTTGTCACGGGCGATATGCGCTATGACGAGCGTCCGTGGGTGGAGGCTTTCCTTCGCCACAATGCCATGCACCTTGAGGTGGTGCAGTTGCAGGCGGGCGATGTGCCGCGTCTGGCGTTAGAGGTGATGGGCTATGAGGATGAGCCTTATGGGGGCATTCCGACGTTGGCTTATAGTGGGGTATTTGAGCGCGCACGGTCGGCGGGGACTATAGTTGTATTGGATGGGCAGGGCATGGATGAGCAGTGGGCGGGTTACGATTATTATGCCCGTGTGGAGGATGGTGAGGACGCTGTTGTACCCGTGCAGGGTTCGTCCGATAGTCCTGTACGACCACAATGCATGGTACGTGCGTTTTATGAAATAGCACGGCGGAGTTCTTTTCCTCGACCGTTTGGGGATGCGCTGCAAAATCTGCAGTACAGGGACATTTTTTATACGAAGCTTCCGCGGGCATTGCGCTTCAACGATCGCATTTCGATGATGTGGGGCATTGAGTTGCGGGAACCGTTTTTGGACTACCGCTTAGTGGAGATGGCTTTTGCCATGCCTGCGCAATGGAAGATACGCCAGGGTGTGCACAAATACCTCTTGCGGAAGATCGCGTCGCGGTACATACCTGAGGGCGTAGCTCTGGCGCCTAAGCGTCCGGTGCAGACACCTCAACGGGAGTGGCTACGGGAGGCGCTGCATCGATGGGTTGAAGAGATGATCCAACGTGCCTTAGACGAATACGGAGGCCAATGGCTCGACCCTGATGCCGTGTGGAAGGCCTATCGGAAGTACAAGAGCGGAGTAGGAGACAACAGTTTTTTTCTCTGGCAATGGGTGAGCGTGGGCATGTGGGCACAAATCAGGCGTGGACATGCAACGATCAGAGCGTAAGTCGATATTCTTTACCTTTCCCATTGGTCAATCCATACGGGATCACCTTCATCTCGGCACGTTGCGGATATTGCGTGCACTTTTACCAGATGTGGAGATCATCGGCCTGTCGCCGTCGTATTTTGACGAGCGATTTCGGCGATGGTGTGCGGAAGTAGACGTTATTCCTGAGAAAAAGTTGAATCCCGTCAGTGCGGGTGTGAATGCACGTTTGGTGCGCTTGCGCAAGCGATTGCGGTGGGCGACATTGCGGAGGTGGATGGTGCAGTGGGAGGCTCGACGGTATGCATTGCCGAGTTATCTCGAGGAGCTCTATAAGACCTATCGTCCGCGATTGGTCGTCTTGACGCATCCCATGACCACACACGATTACGAGGTGTATATGGGTGCAATACGGTATGGCGTGCCCACACTCGGCATCGTCAATAGTTGGGACAACCTGCGCAAGGGGCTCACGCAATGGGCGGATCGCATATCGGTGTGGAATCGCATCAACTATGAGGAGGCGCTGCGCATGAATGCCTATGCTGCGCATCAGGTCCGCATCAACGGTCCGGTGAGTTTTGATCCCTTTTTCGATCCCGGCTGGGTAGATACACGGGAGGCCACAGCGCGCAAGCTCGGATTGGATCCGTCGCGGAGGTGGATCACCTATGCTACCAGTGGGGTGTTCCACATGGGATATTACGGCAGAGACGAGACCTGGTTGGTGCATGAAATCATGCGCTGGAGGGCTGAGCATGCCGCTTTGCGCGACACACAGCTACTGGTGCGCTTGCATCCCATGTCGAAGTTGGAATATTTCATACCGCTCAAAAAGCAATATCCCGATGTCGTCTTTTCCTTCGGAGGATATTTGCCCGGCACGGGGTGGATCACCGAACGGGAGGGTTATCGCTTACAAGTCAATATTTTGCGTCACTCTGATGTCGTCATTACTCCGGGATCTTCGTGGACAATTGAAGCGGCGGTGATGGATACGCCCGTAGTGGTGCCGGTGTATTCGACGATCCAGCCGGAGCACGCGCGAGAGCAATTTGACAAATTCACCTTAGCAGCACATTTTCGACCGATCGTACAAGCGGGATGGGTGCCGGTGACGCGTTCGTCGGAAGATACTCTGGCGGCACTGGTGGAGGCCCTGGAAGCTCCGGAGGCGACGAGGAGCGGTCGAAGGGCCTTAGTCGATGCGTATGTACCCTTTCGCGATGGCAAGTCGGCCGAGCGAGTGGCTAAGTGGATATACGAGCACTATAGAGAGTGGACATGATGCGATCGACGAAGCGATTGTCGGTGTGGTTTGTGCCCCAGTGGTACCCCCACGAAGGCAGTATCGGTGTGTCGGGCGTGTTTAATCGCGAGCTCGTAAAGGCGGTATCGCCCTTTGTAGATGTACGCGTCTTGTATCTATTGACCGATGCCACGAGGCGTTTGCCCTATGTGCGGTGGGAGCATTTCATAGATGAGGGCGTGCCGACGGACATCTGTCGAATTGGCATATCCCCTGTGCCCAAGACGTCGCGACTGACGTGGATGTGGATGCTGTATCGCATGATCAAAAAATCCCTGAAAGAATACGGTGCCCCCGATGTGTGGCATGCTCAGGACGACACTTCATGGGTAGTTGGGCATGTGGCGACGGGGATGGGCAGGCCCTTTGTCGTCAGTCAGCATTGGACGAAAATCTTGAAGGGCGCATTACCGTGGCATGAGAAGGCCCTGTATCGCCTCGTGTTTCGGCGAGCTGCCGGCATTTTGACCCCGGATCGCGAGGCAGAGGATCGCTATCGAGCGTACGGATTGGAGGGAAAGATCTTCTGGCTGCCCAATGCCTTCGATGCAAAGATATTTTATCCGGGTGAGGAGTATAGGGAAAAGATCCTTGTACACGTATCGGGCTTTAGTCCGCAAAAGCGGGTGGGCGATATCATACGCGCCTTTGCGATGGTACGACGACGGGTGGGAGATGCTCGATTGATTTTCATCGGTGATGGGGAGGAAAGAGCAGAGTACGAGCGCTTAGCCGCAGCGCTCTTGCCGGAGCAGAGTGTTGTCTTTACTGGCTTTTTATCCAAGCCGGAAATAGCCCGATGGCTACGAAGGGCGAGGGGTTTTGTCTATCCGAGTAGATTTGAGACCTTTGGATGTGCCTTGATGGAGGCGCTGGCATGTGGCACACCGGCTGTGACGACGCCCATTTCGGGCATTCGAACGGTGGTGCCCGACGACCGGGATGCACTCTTTGTGCCTGTAGGAGACATCGAGGCGCTTGCCGAAGCCATGGAGCGCTTGCTCGAGGGGAGGCATTCGATCGATACCAGGAAGGTGGCGGAAAAGATGCGGTCGTCGTATAGCTACGAAGCAGTGGGAAGGAGATTGTACGAATTGTACAAGCAGGTGGTATGAAGGGCCATGTATACTTGCTCGCGCCCAGTTTTTTTCCCATCGGTGTGATTGGAGCCCATCGGCCCTATCGCCTTGGGAAATATTTGGTGAAGAGGGGCTGGAAGGTGGAGGTCTTTGCCTGGAAATACAACTTTTACGGCAATGAAGACAGTGCCGCTCAACGCGCAGCGGAGAGGATTTTTTCGGATTTGCACTACGTGGCCTCGGGCTGGGAACGCCTCGCCTTTGGGTTGATGCGCGTGCATCGGAAGATCGGTTATTTCCTGTGGAGAGCGGAGATGCCCTATCAAGGCTATAGCTGGGGGAAGCGTGTGGTAAGAGCTATTTTGCAGAAGCATGCACGACGAGGTACGCCTGGAGTGCTCTGGGTGTGTATGAATCCGTACGGCCCAGGTGTGGCGGCGGTGCGTAATGCGCGTCGAGCGGGTATGCCCGTAGTACTGGATTACCGCGATCCGTGGACGGTCAATCCGTACTACCAAGCGACGCGACCCTCGTGGAAGATCCAGTGGGATCGGAAGGGTGAGCGGCTGA
>WFXH01000067.1 GCA_015490715.1 Saprospiraceae bacterium
CACCAACCCGATTTGCCCTTTGTGGCGCCAGAGGCCACTATTTCATCAACAGACAACACGTCCCCCTGCTCACCACTACCGCGGCTGCACAAGGCGATGAACTCCATCTCCATCGCTTTGACGATGGTCGTTTTCTCTACCTGGCCGTCGAGGGAGGTTTTCACTACCCCGAGGTATTGAAAAGTCGAAGCTACTACGGGGCACTCTATCCTCGCTGGCGATGGCAAAGGGGGGCAAAAATGCCCTTTACCCCCGTCGAAAACACCCAAATCACACCCAAACACGCCTATCTCCGCATCCCCGACACCCCATGGCAGGCAGAAGAAGTCGAGGCAACACCCGGCCCCGAGTGGCCAACTCTTCCCCAACCCCTGCAAAATGCCCTCCGCACCCATCAATTCTTCGTCAGCCCCTCTTCCAACCGCATAGGCTACCGACTGGATGGACCTGTCAAAGGGGTACCGGCTTTGCCGTGGAGCGCTCCCATTCACCCTGGCGTCGTCCAGCTCACGCCCTCCGGCCAGCTCATCGTCATGATGCGCGACTGCCCCACCACAGGAGGGTATGCTCGTGTGCTCATCGTAGAGGAAACCGCCCTTTCCCACTTTGCGCAAAAAAGACCGGGCCAGCCTGTCCGCTTTCGCCTAAGGGAATAAACTCAAGGGCGTGGCAAGAGGGCTTTGAGCCGATTGTACCGTTCGGCATACGTCTGCCTGCCCTTGCACTGGAGTTTTTTATGGAGCGCACGCACGTTTTTGACGCGCTTCTTCGGATGGGGGTGTGAGCTCAAAAACTCGGGAGGCTGGGGTTGATCGTACAATTTCTGAAAGAATTCGGCAATGCCGTCGGCGCGATAGCTCGTCGGACAGAGGTATTCGACAGCCTTGGCATCGGCTTCGCGCTCGTCGGCGCGAGTAAAGCTGAGCCCAATCAGTGCTTCGGTAATTTTGCGGACATCGCTACGCCACTCCGCGCCCTTTTGAAGACGCGACAGCGCCACCCGCAGTAAGATGTCCACGCCCAAGACCTTGGTCAACTGCCGGGTAGCATGACGCCGATCCGCATGCGCTATTTCATGCGCCAACACCCCCGCCAGCTGATGCTCCCCCTCCAGCGACTTCAACAAGCCCGTGTAAACGTAGATGTATCCCCCCGGTGTGACAAAAGCATTTACGATGCTATCGTCTTTTAAGAGATGCACCTTCCACACAAACTCCTTCTTATGCTGGATAGCCGTGCTCTGCAAAATGCTATCCACCACTGCCTGCACCATGGCATAGAGATGCACATTTCGATAGGGCGAGAGCATGGGATACTTCTTCGGATTGGAAGCGATCTCTTCGGCCATCTTCTCCCCTATCTGCAGGTCATAGCTCACCGGAAAGATGTTGAACTCTTCCGCTTCTTCCTTAAAGGATCCAAAAGAGCCGCAACTCCAGAGCACGAATACCGAGACGAAATACAACACTATTCTCTTCACACGCATGGCTTCACCATTTCATACAAAAATGAAGTACTACACACGGGGCAATAACGCCGCGTCGATGGACAGGCGTACACGCGCATCTCACATATTTCGACGATACTGCCCTCCTACTTCGTACAGCGCATGCGTCATCTGTCCAAGCGAACAGTACTTTGCGGCTTCCATTAGGGCAGCAAACATGTTTTCGTGGCGCACTGCAGCATCTTTGAGGGCGTTTAGCGCCTGCTCGGCGCGATCGGCATGGGCGCGGTAGAGCTGTCGCACGCCTTCGATTTGCATCCGCTTCTCCTCTTCCGTAGCCCGCACGACCTTTTCGGGAATGATGATGGGGGAGCCCTCTTTCGAGAGAAAGAAGTTGACCCCAACCACCGGCAACTTGCCGCTGTTTTTCAACCGCTCGTAGTAGAGACTTTCCTCCTGAATCTTATTGCGTTGATACATGTGCTCCATAGCGCCGAGTACACCGCCGCGCTCCGTCAGTCGGTCAAACTCCCGCAAGATGGCATCCTCGACCAGCTCCGTCAGACGCTCGATAATAAACGACCCCTGTAGCGGATTTTCGTTTTTGGCCAAACCCAATTCGAGATTGATGATGAGCTGTATGGCCATCGCACGACGCACACTCTCCTCCGTGGGTGTGGTGATGGCCTCGTCATAGGCATTGGTGTGTAGGCTATTGCAATTGTCGTATATCGCATACAGGGCCTGGAGCGTGGTGCGGATGTCGTTAAATTCGATCTCCTGAGCGTGCAAGCTCCGTCCCGACGTCTGAATGTGGTATTTCAGCTTTTGGCTCCGCTCATTGGCGCCGTAGAGGTATTTCATGGCCTTAGCCCAAATGCGCCGCGCTACCCGTCCGATGACCGCGTACTCCGCATCCATGCCGTTGGAAAAGAAAAAGGACAAGTTGGGCGCAAAATCGTCGATGTGCATGCCCCTCGAGAGATAGTACTCCACATAGGTAAAGGCATTGGCCAGTGTAAAGGCCACCTGTGTAATGGGATTGGCTCCTGCCTCCGCAATGTGGTATCCCGATATCGATACCGAATAGAAATTGCGTACCTCGTTTTGTATGAAATACTCCTGCACATCGCCCATGAGCCGCAGCGAAAAGTCGATGCCGTAGATGCAGGTGTTTTGCGCTTGATCTTCCTTGAGGATGTCGGCCTGCACGGTGCCGCGTACGACGCGCAAGGTGTCGGCCTTGATCTTTTCATACACTTCAGTAGGCAATATTTCATCGCCCGTAACACCGAGCAAGAGCGTCCCCAAGCCGTCGTTGCCCTCTGGAAGAGGGGCCCGATACAAGGGGCGAGGCAGTCCGCGAGCGTCGTACTTCTCCCGCAGCTTGGCTTCAACCCTGTCTTCCCATCCCTGCTGGCGAATGTACTTTTCACAATTTTGATCGATAGCCGTATTGAAGAAAAAGGCCAACATCTGCGCCGCAGGGCCGTTGATGGTCATCGATACGGAGGTGTTGGGCGCCGTCAGGTCAAAGCCCGAGTACAGCCGCTTCATATCGTCTAAACAGCATATGCTCACACCCGAATTGCCGATCTTTCCGTAGATGTCGGGGCGCTCATGCGGATCTTCGCCGTAGAGCGTCACCGAATCGAAGGCCGTCGACAAGCGCTTAAAAGGTAGTCCACCCGACAGATAGTGAAACCGCTTGTTGGTGCGCTCAGGTGTGCCTTCGCCAGCAAACATGCGCGTCGGTAGCTCCGTGGTCCGCTTAAAAGGATACACTCCCGCCGTATAGGGAAATTCACCGGGGACGTTCTCCTGCAGCTGCCACCGCAGAATCTGGCCCCAGTCCTCATAGTCGGGCAAGATGACCTTGGGTATACGGGTGTGCGCAAGGGTCTCCGTATACGTCTGTACCTTTACCGTCCGTTGGCGTACCGTATACGACATCTCCTTGGCCGCATAGCGCTCCTTCTTCTGCGGCCACTCTTCGATCAAGCGCACACAATGAGGGTCCATTTTGCCGCGTACCTCCTGGGCCTTCTGCTCGAGGTGTCGGACGAGCTCAGCCTCCACGCCCTCCTTGCGCAGCGCGGCAGCTGCCCCCTCAAAGTACTGCCATTGGCGGGCGAGCTTCACTTGCTCGTCGACCCACGCGTCGTACTGCTCAATCGTGCTGCGCACTTCCGAAAGATAGCGCACCCGCTCGGGCGGTATGATGTAATGCATCTTCGACCGCTCTACCGGCAGCTGAAGATGAGATTTCCACGGCTTTCCCGTCTTCTTGCCCAAGACTTCGAGCAAATGGTAGTACAGGGCATTGACGCCAGGATCGTTAAATTTTGAAGCAATGGTACCAAAAATGGGCAGGGTCTCAAGGTCGACATCCCACATCTGATGATTGCGCGCGTATTGTTTGCGCACAGCAAAGAGCGCATCTTCCGCCCCCTGCTTGTCAAACTTGTTGATGGCCACCATGTCGGCATAGTCCAACATGCCGATCTTTTCGAGCTGTGTAGCAGCTCCAAAGTCGGGCGTCATCACATAGAGCGATAGATCACTGTAGTCGACAATGGCCGTATCGGACTGGCCGATTCCGCTGCTCTCAAACACGATGAGATCAAAACCTGCCGACTTCAACACGTCTAACGCCGAAGCAGTGGCCCGCGATATCGATAGATGCGCCTGTCGAGTGGCCATCGATCGCATATAGACGCGCTCGTGAAAGATGCTGTTCATCCGTATCCGATCCCCCAGCAAGGCTCCACCGCGCTTGCGCCGCGTCGGATCGACCGACAACACCGCTATCCGAAGCCCCTCAAAGTCCATCAACAGTCGACGTATCAACTCATCGACGAGCGACGACTTTCCCGAGCCGCCCGTGCCCGTCACCCCGAGCACCGGTGTCAGCGATTGCTCCGCCCGATGGCGAAACTCCTCTATCAGGTGACCATGACGATCGGGATAATTTTCCAGAGCCGTGACGAGCCGCGCCAACGCCCGCTCATCGCCCTCCATAGCGCGCTCAGGCTCGTCCGACAACTCCACCCCCAACGGAAAATCGCATTCCATCATCAGGTGATTGATCATCCCCTGCAGGCCCATCTTGCGCGCATCGTCGGGCGAGTAAATCTTCACAATCCCATACGACTCCAGCTCCTCGATCTCCTGCGGTAAAATCGTACCCCCACCACCACCGAAGATCTTGATGTGCCCCATACCCTCCTGCTGCAGTAGATCGTACATATACTTAAAAAACTCCATGTGTCCCCCCTGGTACGAGGTCACCGCAATGCCCTGTACATCCTCTTGAATGGCCGCCCGAACGATTTCACCCACACTTCGATTGTGTCCGAGGTGTATGATTTCAGCGCCGGTGTCTTGCATGATCCGCCGCATGATGTTGATCGCGGCATCGTGACCGTCAAACAGCGAAGCCGCCGTCACGATGCGCACGTGATGTCGCGGCACATACCGACCATTCGATGCAACAGATTCAGCACCCGCCCGCGCTAATGCGGTAATGTTCTGCTCCTCACTCATCGCTGCTGATATGGATTGGTTTTGCCATCATAAGTATAAACGCCAGAGTTTTCGCAGTTGTGGTACAATTTCAAAAAAATTACTATTATTGCTACAAATATTAAACCACGCACTATGTTGGGTATTTCGAACACTCGGGGACACCGCAATACAGAGCTCTTCTTCCGACATCATCGGCCCTGGTATTGCGGGACTTGCAAATGCCTTCATCGGCATCACGGCCTGTGGAGCCGACTGCTCCTCAATTTTGACCTCGTCTTATTGGGTGAAATCTTGACCGCCCACCACACTACCTCACCGTATATGTACAACAACGGACTCTGCTTCTATATACCCAAGAGCAGCGATTTTAGCCCCTTACATCGCATGATCGCCGACCTCCATTTGGTATTTCTCCACCTCAAGAGGCTCGATGTCGAGCGCGATGGTGATCATCCCTGGATGCGGCACCTACCCAGATTTATGGAATCACACATCCAACGAGCCCTCGACAACCTCGCCCTCCAGGGATTGCCTCATCAGCTGTGGGAAGATTATCTCCAAGCACAGTGGAGACTCGAATCCATGACCTTGTCGGTCGTCGAATACGCTGGACCCACCGAAGCACTTTGCCGCACCATCGTGCGAGCGGCGGGCGCCTTAGCCCAAACGCCACTGGCAGCCACTGGGCTCGACCAGCTGGGCAGGGCCTTCGGCAGATGGCTCTACCTCGCCGATGCCTTTAAAGACATCGAAGGCGACCTGCGCCACAAGCGCTTCAACGCCTTTACCCACAGCACCCAACACATCACCGACAGGCACAAGGCACTGCAGTACGTCCAAAAGGCCCAAGACGATCTCGCCAGCGTCATCCGAGCACTGCATCTCCCCGACCATGCCGAACAGTACTTTCTCAAGCGCTTCGACTTTACTTCACAATACCGCTCTACACCTACCTCCACCGCCTGTAACTACACCATAGCTCCAATAGCAGCTTCACCGCATGCCCCCCGACGCCTTCAAGCCCTCTCCATCGCTGCGAGCGTCGCACTCCTCCTCACCGCATCTTGGCAACTCCATGCAGCGTATGCGACATGGATTGTTCAAGAGAGTACCACCCCCGCACATCCCCCGACGAGCTGGCTCGCACTGCTGCCGTGGATGCTCGCCCTCTGGGTATCCGCCAATCTCTATGCCGCCTGGAAATACCGCACTATGGTGCGCCGCCTCTGGGCCGAATGGAAAGCAGGCATCGATTCCCTTTTAAAGTCAAAAACGGACGACAAAAAAGACAAATCCCGCGAAAAAGCCCTAAATGAACTCCTACGCGCTCTCGCTCTGATCACCCTTGCAATCCTGGCACTCCTGGGCCTCTTTACGATGTTTATTATTCTGTCTTGTCTTTGCGACAGCAATGACGCTTCTAACTCGAATTCGAGCGCTGGTCGTGGCAC
>WFXH01000068.1 GCA_015490715.1 Saprospiraceae bacterium
AGGGCGTTTTCGATGCTGTCGCTCATACTGTATACGAAAAGGCTATCGCCCGGAAGAAGGGGGAAGTTTTTGCCCTCTCGGCGAAGCTCTTGCCACGGAATATCGCTCTGCATGCGCTTGCCTCCTTGATAGCGCACCAACACGATCCAATCGCGATACGCGCGCGGCGAAAATCCCCCTGCGTACTCCAACAAATCAGCCAGGCCCTCTCCACTGCGCAACTCATACCGCATCGGCCGCACTACGGCACCTCGAATGTCTACGATGTATTCCGACGCCGGCACGTAGATCACATCGTGGTCTTGCAAATAGAGCTCGTTCGCATAGGCCGGATTGCGAATCCAACGATAGAGGTCGATGTCGATCTCTTCGCCCGCCCGATGAAGACGGATGTTTCGGACGCTTCCCAGGCTGTCGATGCCTCCGGCGGCTGCCAGGGCATTGAGTGCCGTGTTGACTGCCGAAAGCCGATAGGCACCCGGCGCAGGCACTTCCCCATAGATGTGCACAGTGAGCATGCGCGGCTGCACGACCTGCACCTCAAAATGCGCCGCATCGACCTTAAAAAACTTCTCAAATGCCCGTAAGAGGATTTGCCTCGCTTCCTCCAACGTCTTGCCCTGTAGGTACACCCGACCCACACGCGGGACATCAATATATCCGTCGGTGCGTATTTCATACTGCCCATCGTGTTGGGATACCCCCCACACTCCGATGTGTAGCACATCGCCGGGGCCGAGCACGTAATAGCCCGGCACATTGCCCCCTTCACGTACACTGATGGGTTGGATAGCCCGGGCAAAATACGCACGTCCAAAGACTGCATCCTCACGCTGCATACGACGAAGGGTATCCGCATCGGTTTGGCCGAGGTCTACTTCCGCACGCTTGGGAGGGACGGTATCTTTGAGCTGCGCACGCCTTTGAGGTGGTGCACTGTACTCCTCCCCTGGCGACATCGGTTGCTGCAGCTCTTCGAGTATCTCCTCCAACTGTGGGCGGTAACGCTGCAGCTCTTGCGGACTGAGCCGCGCAAGCTGCTCCGGGTCCAATCCGCGTTGGCGCAGCTTTTGCACAAACTGGGACTCATCGATGCCCCTTTTAGCGAGCTCGTCCTGAAGGTCGGTCCAAAGATACGGCTGCTGGCCCATCGCCAAAAGACCCCATGCCAGCATCCACACAATGGCAAGCCACCGCAGACTACCGATGTGCATAATGCCTTTCATAGTACTCGCGATATTCCCCAGAGGTGACGCGCTGAAGCCATTCGGCATTGTCCAAATACCAGTCGATTGTGCGTCGTAGCCCTTCGTCGATGGGCGTGCGCGGCTGCCAACCGAGCTCTCGCTTTATCTTGCTGATGTCGATGGCATAGCGCTTGTCGTGGCCGGGGCGGTCTTTGACAAACCGGATGAGGGAGCGCGACTCCCCTGCCGGCCTCCCCAGACGCTGGTCCATCAAATCGCATAAGAGCTGCACCAATTCGACGTTTTTCATCTCGGCATTCCCTCCGATATTGTAGGTCTCACCCAGTACGCCATGATGGTAGATGCGGTCAATGGCGTCGACGTGATCGAGCACCCACAGCCAGTCCCGCACATTCGAGCCATCACCGTACACAGGGATCTCCCTCCGATGCAAGATGTTGTTGATGACCAGGGGGATGAGCTTTTCGGGAAACTGATACGGGCCGTAATTGTTCGAGCAATTGCTGATGATCACGGGCATGCCGTACGTGTGGTGATAGGCGCGGACGAAATGGTCGGCACTCGCCTTGCTCGCCGAGTAGGGCGAACGCGGTGCATACGGCGTCTCTTCCGTAAAATACCCCGTTTCGCCAAGGCTTCCGTACACCTCATCGGTCGACACCTGATAAAAGCGCTTCCCCTCATAATCATCTCCCCATACCTTGCGCGCGGCATAGAGCAAGTGCACCGTGCCGAGCACATTGGTGTGCACAAAGGCGAGGGGATCCTCTATGCTCCTGTCGACGTGCGATTCGGCCGCTAAGTGAATGACCCCATCGAAGCGGTGGGTCTCAAACAGCTCGACCACGCGGGCCATGTCCCGCAAGTCCATATGTATGAAATGGTAGTTGGGCGCATTCTCGACATCGGCGAGGTTTTCTAAGTTGCCCGCATAGGTGAGCGCGTCGAGGTTGTAGATTTCATACTGCGGATAGCGGCGCACAAAATGGCGTACGACGTGGTTGCCTATGAATCCCGCTCCTCCCGTGATGAGTATTTTATGCGACATAGATGGAGCTTTTACGGTGTATGAAATGGTTGACCGCTATGGATTGTTTCGCCACTGCTTTGTAACGCCTGCCGGAAATACTCTATGGTGTGCATAAGACCATCATGGAGCGATACCCTTGGCTCCCACTGGAGCACTTGCCTGGCAAGCGAAATGTCGGGCTGGCGACATTGGGGGTCGTCTTCGGGTAGGGGGTGATAGCGTATTTTCGATCGGCTGCCGGTGAGTCGGATGATGTATTCGGCCAGTTGTTGGATGGTCATTTCTTCGGGATTGCCGATGTTGACGGGTTCGGGATAATCGCTCATGAGCAACTTGTAGATGCCTTCGACCATATCGGAGATGTAGCAAAACGAACGCGTCTGCTGGCCGCTGCCGTACACGGTCAGGTCTTCGCCGCGGAGGGCTTGACACAAAAAGGTCGGTATAGCTCTGCCGTCGTCGATGCGCATGCGCGGACCGTAGGTGTTGAATATGCGTGCAATGCGCGTCTGGACACCATGCACGCGGTGATAGGCCATGGTCATGGCTTCGAGGAAGCGTTTGGCCTCATCGTACACGCCACGCGGCCCAATGGGATTGACATGCCCCCAGTAGTCTTCGCTTTGAGGATGCTCCTTTGGATCGCCGTACACCTCAGATGTCGAGGCTACCAATATGCGCGCGCTCTTGGCGCGGGCAAGTCCCAACAGGTGGAGCGTGCCCAGCGAGCCCACCTTCAAGGTGTGAATCGGCATGCGAAGGTAGTCCGCCGGACTGGCCGGCGAGGCAAAGTGCAAGATGTAGTCCAGAGGACCCGATACATGGACAAAATTGGTCACGTCGTGATGCAAAAAGCGAAAGCGCGGATGCCCGAAGAGATGCTGGATATTGTCCAAACTGCCCGTCGATAGATTGTCTAAGGCAATGACCTCATATCCCTCAGCGATAAATTTGTCGCACAGGTGTGAGCCGAGAAAGCCCGCCGCTCCCGTTATCAAGACGCGCTCTGCCATGGCAGTTGTGACATATCCCTACTACTGTTTAACGCAAATAAAATACCACTTTCTTACTTCACCACGCAAAAAGCGGCACCCCCATCCACCGAGAGCTTCCCTCTCCTATTCGCATCGACCGTCAACAGTTTAATAAAACTTAAAGCGATTGTCCTCCACATCGGCCTTGTCGACGAGGGAGGGGAGGAGGTATTTGCTGACGCGTGTAGGATATTGCGAGGTGTTGATGCGTCGCCATGTGGCGAGGTTGTCGGGATCGGGGGCGATGTATTCTTCCACCTTTTTGATGACGTAATAGCCGCCGACTCCTTGCGAACCGCGTTGAGCGCCCTTAGCCAATCCGAAGAGGTTGCCCACCACGCGTGGTTCTTTGCCTTCTTTGCCAAAAAACTCAAACAGGAAAGTCACCTGATTGGCCGTGTCGATGGGTAGCTCAAACTTGTCGGCCGCTACTTGAAGATCAGCCGCACCGAGCTGCTCGGCAATGCGCTGGGCCTTCTTGCGATTGATGAGGATGGGCACTACCGATTCGCGCACCTCATCGACCGAGGCTTGCCCTTCGGGATAACTACCCGTCAATGCCGCAACGACAAATTTTTCGCGAAAGTTGAGGGGTGAGGTGAAAATGTACACCTCTGGAGATACATCGCCTACCTCCGTAGAGGGATCAAACGCCCAGCGCACGATTTCACGCGAAGACGACTCCGAACCAAGGGATCCAAGGCTGTGATCGTTCTTCTTCACCCCTTTGACGAGCTCGGTGCGTATGTCGTCCCTGTTGGCCAGGGCACTCTTGAGCGAGCTGTAATCTCGGTACTGCGTCATCAAGTCGACCATCAGGTCGTAAATCGAATCTTGCGTGTGCTCACTGGGAATGATGTTTTCACGAATATAGGCCACGCGATAGCCCGTGTTGTCGTCGAGGGTGTACTTTCTATCGGTCACCTGTACGAGGTGGAGGGCCTGATCCGTAGGCAAGATGTAGGTTTCACCGGGTTTGGCCTTAAAAAACACGATATTGGCTATGTTGGGATGGAGCTCGTTGTAGGCCTTAAAGCCCAAGTCGCCACCCTTGCCCAAGCCTTCGGGATTTTGGCTATAGCGGTTGGCAAGGCTGTCAAAGCGCTCCTTGCCTTCGTCGATGAGCTGTTTGAGGCTATCCAGCGTCGCTACGACGCGCTGATAATCCTGTTGGGTACGCACCGACATCGAGATTGCGCGCAAACGCACCGAGTCTGGAACCTTTTTGACGTCGACGAGCTTGGCCAGGACGAAGGCGTTGTTGTGCTGGTACGGCCCCACCACATCGCCCACCTTCATGTGCCGAATCGAATCCCGCAAGGGCGGGTCGAGATAGTCGATGTAAAAGTAGCGCAGGGGATATTCGCCGTAATGGGTCGTCACAAAGAGCGAATCCTCTTCGGCCTGTATAAAATCGTTCTTGAGATCGAGCATGTGCTGGTACAGCTCCGCCGTATCCTTTGCTGTCGGTACGGCGACGTTGATGAAGAGTTCGACATCGCGCGTGGGATCTTTTTTATAATACAGCCCCGGGTTTTCTTCAATGTATTGCTGGATATCGTCGTCCGTCACCTGTACCTCAGCATCAGGGATGCGATCGTACGGCACTTTGACGTAGAGGGCGTCTGCTTTGTCGTTGTTTTGGTGAAAACGCCGCAATACGCGCCACCGGGGCATGTACATCCCTTTGGCGACGAGCTGGTTGAGCTTTTCTTCCAGGCGCTCTTTGATGATTTGTTTTTCCTGAAAGGCCCAGAAATTGCGAAACGTACCGGTGAGCGTGCCCTCTTCAATGCGTCGGCGATATTCCTCCAACAACTGGCGATCGACTTGCCCTGTCTGTGGATTGCCAAGGTTTCGGATAACCACAGGGCTCAGGCGAGTACCGAATTGAAGCTCGCGCAACTCGTCCCTACCCACAGCCAGGCCTTCTTCATCGGCGATTTCATCCAAGATCGCCTTTTCAACCAAAAAGGAATAAATGTAATCCCTCGTCTGATAGATGTCTTGCGAGGAGCGGCTTAGCACATCTTCTGCCATCTGAAACTCTCGATAGTCGATCCGCTTGCCATCGACCTCAGCAAGGGTAAAATCCGTTCTTCCTCCGCCACCTCCAAAAAAATTGGATTGGATGTCCATGATGATAAAACCCGCCAATCCAAGGCCCAGCAGAACGATGAGTATCCAGACGTTTTTTCGAATCTTACCAATGACTGCCATATACACTCAAGGATTTATTCGCGCTATGAGACCTGCAAAGGTACGCTTTTTACGCGTTTAGGCCAACACACCACCTCTGTCAACCGATTTCATTATCGCGCTTCATGGAGTTGCTGTATTTTCCCCACATCACCGCAATTGTATTTTTTTCTAAATTTGGCTATTGTCGAAAGCCCATGCCATCAACGATGACTGCGACGCGCAAATGGATGCAACGACCGATCTGGACACTTAAGTACGGCAATGCTATTGAGTCGACCACCGACACCATTGCTGTCGAACGCCCCCTTCAGATTTTACTCGACGACAATGGGCACTATCGCGAGTTTGCAGTCTTGATGCGCAGCCCCGACGACGACGCCGAACTGGTAATGGGGCTCCTCTTTACCGAAGGGCTTATCCATAGTGCCGATGAGCTGTCCTTACAACCATTGCCCTCTACCGATAGCGATGCGATCGACAGGATGGTGGTGTACTTCAAAGGCGATAGTACAGTGGCATCCACGCATTTTCGCCAACTGGCTGCGCATGCCGGCTGTGGCATATGCAGTGCTTCGACGCTTGAGCACTATTTGGAGTTTGCATACCCCGTACTGCCGATGCGCAAACACTCCTACCACTGGGGCGTCATTGCCTCCGTCTTAGATCAAATCGAGGATCTCCACACTGCCTTTCGCCTCACGGGAGGCACTCACTGGGCGCTCTTTGCCAATGCCCAGGGGGAATTGCTCACTTTGCGCGAAGATGTCGGCCGCCACAACGCCATGGACAAAGCTATAGGTTGGGCCCTTGCGCACGAAGTATTCGACCAGGTAGATATGGTCTTCGTCAGCGGACGGCTGAGTTTCGAGCTCGTACACAAAGCCCTTTGCATAGGCGCATCCGTCATGGTGGGACTCGGAGCGCCGTCGACTCAGGCCGTCGACCTGGCTGAGCAAAACGGCTTGACCCTGATGGGATTTTGGAAAGCACAACGCATTAACATCTACACCCACCCCAGCCGGATCCAGACTTGAGCGTTTTAGCACATATGACGTACCTTTGCCCCGGCGCGAACTTCTACAGATGGAAGTACTTCACATCGAGGGTCTGACGAAGCGATACGGTCATATTAAGGCCATTGACAGCTTGTCTCTGACGGTACAATCGGGACAGGTCATGGGCCTATTGGGTCCTAACGGTAGTGGCAAGACCACCACGTTGGGCATCATTTTAGACATCTTGAAAGCCGACGCAGGCAGATATGTGTGGTTTGAGGGAAAATACGCGCAAGCAGAGGCGCGCAAGCGCATTGGCTCCATCCTCGAGCGTCCCTATTTTTACCCACATCTCACCGCCGACGAAAACCTCGACATCGTACGGCGCATCAAGGACCTGCCTCCGATGTCGTTTGACGAGGTGCTCGACACGGTCGGTCTGCTGAAGCGTCGCCATTCGCCGTATCGCACCTATAGCTTAGGCATGAAACAGCGACTGGCCGTGGCCTCCACCCTCCTCGGCGATCCTGAAGTGCTAATCTTTGATGAGCCAACCAACGGCCTCGATCCCGAAGGAATCATCGAAATGCGCGAAATCATCCTCAACCTCCGTCATCGCGGCAAAACGGTCTTCCTCGCCTCGCACATCCTCGACGAGGTAGAAAAAATATGCACCCACGTGACCGTACTGCAGCGCGGCAAAGTCCTCGCCTCCGGCCCGCTCGGTCATATCATCACCAACAATAAGTTTGTCATCGTGTCGGCATCGCAGCCCGACGAGCTTCAACAACTCCTCCAGACGATGGAGGGCGTACTCCACATCACACGCGAAGGGCCCAAACTCATCGTCGAAGTTCGCGAGGACCTCCGTCCCGAAGCAATCAACCGCATTGCCGCACAAAACGGCATCTGGCTCAGCCACCTCGAAGAGCGGCGCATGTCCTTAGAAGAGGAGTTCCTCAAGTTGGTGAAAGCGCAAAATACTCGGTGATATGAGTTCCATAGGAAAATACCTCTACCTCGAATGGCTCAAATTTCGCCGCTTTCGCCCCTTTGTGGTTTTGAGCATTGCCTATGTAGTCTTACTTCCAAGCATGCTGTTTAGTTTTCACAGCATGGTGCAATTTGCAAAGCTGCGCTTTCGCACGCCAGAGGCGTATTTTAAGTTTCCACACGTGTGGGAATACTTGGCCTACGGCGGAAGCTGGCTGGCCTTCTTCCTCCTGGGATACCTCGGCGTGGCGCTCGTCACGTACGAGTTTCAACATCGCACGGTCCGCCAAAACATCATGGCCGGCCTCTCGCGACGCGATTACTATGCCGCAAAACTCGCCTTTATCACCGGCTACGCTCTCTTTGCTACAGCTTACTTCCTACTCCTCGGCTTCATCTTAGGCATGATCTACACCGGCCCCAACGAATACCACAGTTTTTTTCAAGAAATGGAAAGCATGCCCTTTCGGTACTTCCTGATGATCTTCTCGTACATGCTCTTCGGCATGTTTATTGGCTTTATCTTCCGAAAGAGCGCGCTCTCCGTACTGATTTACTTTTCGTACGTGTTTTTTATCGAAAAGATTTTTCGATGGGTCGTCCATCGCGACATATTGTACATTCAGGAGAAGTACAACTTATACTATCCCATCAACGCGATGAGCGATTTGACGCCTCTGCCGTTTGGGCATCTGATGCGGGAGATGAGCGTGCCGTTTACGCAGTACCATGCCCTTTCGCCGACGCAGGCCATTGTGACTTCGCTATTATGGGCAGTGTTATTTATCGGTGTAGGATATTATCGCTTTGTGCGCTCTGATCTATAGATGGTCGTCTTTTGCGGCGGGTGGACTTCCTCAAGGCGCAATTGCAGAGCTTGGACATCTCGAACGGGGTTGATGCGCATGTGTTGATCAATCTCGATGCGGTACTGTCCCGTGTCCGGAAAGTAAAAGCTATCCTGCAGCAGGATAGGAGCGCGTATGATTTTACCCCTCTGATGACCCTGCCAGTGGCCCGATTCGTCGGCCAGCTCGAGGCTGAGGACCTGGGTATCGATCTTCCCATCGGGGAGATATGAGCGAATTTGCACGTAGAGGTTTTGCCATGCGTATTGTGGGCTGTGTTCGACGTCGAGCCAGAGGTTAAAGATACGCGCAGTGTCATCAATGCGAAAGGTAAAGCGCGCCGTCGAGTCGTAATACCACCCTTGTGGTGCGATTTCATACCGATGGACGAAATAATAGCTCTCTTTTTTACAGCCTATAGCCACACTGATTCCGACGATGGCTATCAACACAAAGGGAAAAGAGAGGACACGCATCAGCTCATGTGTTCCTTAATGCGCTCGAAAAAGGATTTTTTGGCGCGCTTTTGTCCGGCTTTGAAATTTTCCATCTCGTGCATCTTTTCGAGCAGCTCGCGCTCTTCGCGGTTGACCTTTTTGGGTACCCAAATCTGGGGAATGACGATGATATCCCCGCGGTGGGAAGAATGGACGTCGGGAAGCCCCTTGCCTTTGATGCGCAACAAACTATTAGGTTGGACGCCCTTGGGAATTTTGAGTTTGACCTTCCCCGTCAAGGTGGGTATTTCTCTCTCTCCGCCGAGGACTGCTTCGGGATACGAGAGCAGAAGTTCCATATACAGGTCTTGCCCTTTGCGCGTAAAGACGGGATGCGGTTTTTCACGGATGACGACGTAGAGATCGCCAGCGGGTCCTCCGTATTCGCCGTAGTGGCCGTGACCGCGTAGGGTGAGTTGCATATCCTCTTCCACTCCGGCGGGTATATCGATAGTGATGGTCTGTTCGCGCTCGACGAGGCCTGAGCCCTGACAGGTAGTGCAGAGCTGCCGGATGACGTGCCCTGTACCGTCGCAATGGCTACAGGGGCGCGTCGTCTGCATGTATCCCAGGAAGGTCTGTCGAATCTGCTGGATGTAGCCCGTGCCACCACAGTGGGCACATTCGACCATGTCGGCACCGCGACGCGTGCCGCGACCGCTACAATCCTCGCAGTGTACGCGCCGGGTGAGCTGGATCTTCTTGCGCACCCCTTGAGCGATCTCCTCCAGCTCTAACTCCATGACGATGCGTATATCTCTTCCTCGACGCGGTCTGCGGCCACTCCTTCGACGGCGGTCGCCAAAAAAGGCTCCAAAGGTGCCTTCCCCAAAGATGTCGGAAAAGGTCTGAAAGATGTCTTCCAGGTCGATGTTCCACTGTGCTTGACCGTCCAAACCGCTATGCCCGTAGCGGTCGTACTGGCGCCGCTTCTCCGGGTCACTCAACACCGCATACGCCTCGGCCGCCTCTTTAAACTTTTCGGCCGCATCGGGATCGTCGGGATTTCGGTCAGGATGATATTTCAGGGCCAAACGACGATAGGCCCGCTTGATGACCTCTATATCGGCATCGCGCGGCACTCCCAAAATCTCGTAGTAATCGCGTCTTGGCATCTACTTTGCTCATTTTTCTGGACAAAAGTACGCAGAAAACGCTCAGTGCCCTACGATGACCTTCGGATGTCGGATGATCTTATCCTTCACCCGATAGCCCTTCTCCACCGTTTCGATGACTTTGCCCTTGCGCTCTTCGTCGTCTACTTGAACGCGCGTAATGGCTTCGTGTTCGTCGGGGTTGAATGTCTCACCGGTTGGGACTATGCGCTCTACGCCTAGCGACTTGAGCACGTCCTGGAGCTTTTTATACACCAGCTCTACACCTTCTGAAAAAGTCTCGGGAGAGTTTTCGTCATCGGCCAGCTCCTTAGCCCTATCGAAATCGTCAAACACGGACAGCAACTTGCCGATGACCTCCTCGACGGCCTGGTTGCGCATTTCGAGCTTCTCCTTGGCCGTACGCTTTTTATAGTTGTCAAACTCCGCCATCAGGCGAAGATACTTGTCCTTCATCTCCTCGAGTTCGGCACGTACTTGTTCGAGTTCTTTTTCCAATTCCTTGACCTTTGATCTGGACGTCTTTTTCTTCGTCTCTTTTTTATTTTCTGCCATAAGTGCCTACCGTTTTATACACTTTGTGCTCTACAAATAGTACCTCAACTCTCGAGCCAGTCGTATATTGTATGCCAATATGGCATAACAATTGGACTACACATTGGTTCTACTGTCACATTGTTGGTCCAAGAGGTGGCCATCAAAGCACGAGATGAAGTATTTTTGCACAAATGCCGATGAGCCATTTCATACAGATTCCAAGCAGATGAAGGGCGATGATCTCTTGCCGCATCGTATCGTCTGTCTGACCGAAGAGACGACGGAGATGCTCTACCTCCTGGGAGCTTCGGACTGCATCGTTGGCATATCGGGGTACACGGTTCGTCCGCCGCAAGCTCGGCGCGAAAAGCCCATGGTCAGCGCCTTTACCACGGCCAACATTGGAAAAATACTCGAGCTGGAGCCCGATCTCGTCCTGTGTTTTTCAGACTTACAGGCAGACATTGCGCAGCAGCTCATCCGTCACGGCGTAGAAGTACACGTGTTCAACCAGCGAAGCATCGCGGAAATCTACCGCATGATCCGTCAGCTTGGATGTATGGTCGGCAAGGAAGCCGAAGCCCTCGCCTGGATCGAGCGCAATCGCGCAAAACTCGACCAGGTAGCGCGCACTTCGCAAGACCTCCCGCGTCGACCACGAGTGTATTTTGAAGAGTGGTACGACCCTCTCATCAGTGGCATTCGATGGGTCAGTGAGCTGATCGACATTGCCGGGGGTACGGATATTTTCCCCGAGCTCGCCGCCCAACCACTGGCTAAAAACCGCATCATCCGGGATCCCGACGAAGTCGTCCGACGCAATCCCGACATCATATTCGTCTCCTGGTGCGGGAGGAAGTTTAAGAGGGATAAAATCGTACAGCGTCCCGGCTGGTCACGGATTGCAGCCGTCCAAAACGGTCACATCTACGAAATCGATTCATCCATCATCCTGCAGCCCGGCCCTGCCGCCCTCACAGATGGTGTGGACAAACTTCACCAAATCATCTCCGCCTGGGCAGCTTCCCAGACGTAGGGTAGTTACGACAAGGCAAACCGTTTATTGTCTCATCACTACACGAGTGGGATGTGTTATAGATCAAGGGGATACACCTTTCGGGCATTAGTCGTCGTTTTTTCGGCGATCTCTTCGACGGGCACCTCATAGAGCATAGCCAGTTTAGCCGCTATCATGGGAATGCGGGCCGGCTCGTTGCGGCGCCCGCGCAGGGGATGCGGGCTGAGATACGGCGCATCGGTCTCTAAGACGATGTACTGCAAGGGCACCCGGCAAACCACATCGGCCACCGTGGCATTTTTAAAGGTCACCAGCCCTCCAATGCCGAGCTTGAAGCTCTTCAAAGCGATGATGCGCTGGGCATCTTCGATGCTGCCATCAAAGCAGTGAAAGATGCCGCGCAGCTGAGGGTATCGCGACCGATAGTCGGCCACGATGTCGATGCACAATGAAAGGCTGTTCCGCGCGTGAATATTGATGGGTAGATCGCGTTCGAGCGCCCATTCGATCTGGATGCCAAAGGCCTCGATCTGCTCGCGTTCGTAGGTGGTATCCCAATACAGATCAATGCCTATTTCGCCAATGGCCACGTACGTCCCACTGCGAAGGGCACGCTCTGCCTCGGCAAGTTTCTTGCCATAGTCTTTTTTGATCGATGTCGGATGAATGCCCATCATCGCCCTACAGTGGGAAGGATAGATACGACACAGCTCTTGGATGGGCTCGATGGTATCGACATCGACATTGGGTATAACCATCATAGCGACATCTGCCTGGACGGCGCGGTGAATGACTTCATCGCGGTCGGGATCAAATTGCCTGGCGTTGAGATGGGTATGTGTGTCGATATACATACGTCGCACCATTTCATACTCAGCACCCAACTACTCATCCAACGAAATATAGCCGTGCTCTTTGAGAAAATGGTACCAACGGATGATTTTCCGTATATCGCCAGCACTCACACGGTGCGGGTCGTAGTCGGGCACAATTTCTTCAAAATACGCGCGCAGCGTCTCTTCATCGGTATCTATGCTTGGAGGGGGATTGTCTTCGTACTGTTCGGCCATGCGGCGAAAGACAGCTTTGAGCTCTACGGCGTCGCGATTGGTAAAGATGGAGATGGAGTGGAGCGGGACGATATTGTACCTGCGCATGGATACAAAGCGCTTCTTTCCGCTGATGGGATCCCGGACGATCACTCCATCGACGCGTGGCGTGATGATTTCATACAGACCGGGAAGCTCGGAGACGTAGACGATTTTACTGATATCCAAAGCCATATTGTAAAGAGGTATTTTAGTAGCTCATCAAGTGTTTTATTGCAGATTCCAGGCGGGCAGAAGCCATGTACTGCTTTTCGAGTGGAGCGGCAAAGGGTATGGGAGTATCGAGGCTGCCCACGCGCACCGGCGGTGCGTCGAGATATTCGAACAAATGCTGCGCAATGTACGCAGCGACCTCTGCTCCAAAACCCATAAAGCCGCTGTCTTCGTGTAAGATCAATGCGCGCCCAGTCTTTTGTACCGTCTGTGCTATGGCTTCGGTGTCGAGCGGCACCAGAGTGCGCAAATCGAGCACGTCGGCGCTCAGCTGGAGTTTTTCAACGACCTGCAGTGCCCAATGTACGCCCATCCCATAGGTGATGATGGAGAGGGCCTCTCCTCGAGCTCGAAAAGCCGCCTTGCCAAAGGGCAAGGTGTAGTAGCCCTCGGGTACCTCCTCGCGCACGGAGCGATACAGGCCCTTGTGTTCGAAAAACATGACGGGATTTGGATCTTCAAAGGCCGTGAGCAATAGTCCCTTGGCATCGGCCGGCGTAGAGGGATAGACGATTTTCAATCCGTGCACCTTGGCAAACCACGCCTCATTGGTCTGTGAGTGAAAGGGGCCAGCGCTCATTCCCCCGCCACAAGGCATGCGGACGACCGTGTCTGCCGGCTGTCCCCATCGATAGTAGCTTTTGGCTAAGTTGTTGACGATTTGATTAAACCCCACCGAGACGAAGTCCGAAAACTGCATTTCGACCATCGACTTGTAGCCCTCGATGGCCAACCCCAAAGCCATGCCCAAGATGGCACTTTCGCAAAGGGGCGTGTTGCGTACGCGCTCAGGGCCGTATTTTTCCAACAATCCCTCCGTCACCTTAAACACGCCGCCGTATTCGGCGATATCCTGCCCCATGAGCACGAGCTTGTCGTGGCGTTGCATGGCCTGGTCAAGCCCATCGCGTATGGCCTCGACGAAGCGCATGGTGCGCTTAGTGCCTTGGGGCTGCACGGGGCGAAAGTAAAAGGGCGCATACACATCGGAGCGCTCGCGTTCGGGATCTGGATGTACCTGCGGAAGTGCCAGAGCCTCGCTCCATGCGCGCTTGATTTCCTGTCGGTAGATCTGCCTTCTTTCCTCGATGCGATCTTCGGTGAGTAGTCCTTCTTCGACGAGGTATTGCTCGTAGTTGCGCAGCGGATCGCGCTTGCGCCAGTATTCCATCAGCTCGGCGGGGACGTACTTCGTGCCCGAAGCCTCTTCATGGCCGCGCATGCGAAAGGTCATGCACTCCAGGAGAAAGGGCTCGGGACGACTGCGCATCTCGGCAGTGATCGCCTTGACCATCTTGTATACTTCGAGCACGTTGTTGCCGTCAATGGTTTGGCCTTTCACGCCGTAACCGACGGCTCGATCGGAGAGCTGTGCACATTTGTACTGCTGCGATACGGGTGTGGACAGGCCGTAGCCGTTGTTTTCGATGACGAAGAGTACCGGCAGCTCCCACACCGCTGCCGTGTTGAGCGCCTCGTGAAATTCACCTTCGCTGGTGCCTCCTTCCCCCGTAAAAGCTGCCACTGCCATGCCCTTTTGGGATAGCCTGTAAGCCAGGGCCACTCCGTCGGCTACCGAGAGCTGTGCGCCCAAGTGCGAAATCATCCCGATAATGTGGTACTCCAGCGTGCCGAAGTGAAAGGAGCGATCTCTACCCTTAGTGAATCCCTGCTCCTTGCCGAGCCACTGGGCGAAGAGGCGCACGAGCGGCACCCCTCGCGTGGTAAACACCCCGAGATTGCGGTGCATGGTGAAGATCTTCTCCTCCGGCAGCATTGCCGAAGCCACCCCGACCGCTATGGCTTCCTGGCCAATGCCGCTAAACCACTTGCTGATATTGCCGCGCCGCAACTCCAATAGCATTTGCTCTTCGATCAGACGTGGCAGGAGCATGCGCTCCCACAACATCAATAGCTCCGCCTCACTCAAGCCCGAGCGATCGTATTCGATGACGCGCTGCGTGATTTCTGTCGTGCGCTTCATTGACACATATGCTTCAAGCTGCAAATATGCACATCATTCGAGTATCTGGCGAAGAATCTCCACGGATTTCGGCCGCTGAAAGTGGGAGACATGCATGGTGTAGTAATCCATCAACATTTCATACAGCCATCGGCGCTCCGCCTTTGAAAACCTCCGCCCACGGTCGCCCTCCAGCAATGCGCGAAAGAGCTCTGCCTCCGCCTCGCGCAAATAGGCTTCGTGGGACGGACGTTCGTCGACAAACACGCCGTTGCGCAAGTCAAAGTACTGCCCCTGACGGTCCAACGACGGTTGAATGCCTAAGTACTTCGTCAATCGGACCAAAAACCGCAGGTGATAATCCGGCTCTATGGTCTTCGAAGTGTCCAAGTGTATGAATGTCTTTCGTATGAAATCGTACAGGCTCTGGTGGCTATCTCCCTCGGTGAGCACCCGATTGAGCACATCGACTAAAAAAATGCCGACTGCACGTCGGACGGGATCAAACGGCAGGTACTGGTATACATAGCTGAAGCATACGTCTTTGATGCGGTGTAATACCGGTCGATCGCTGTAGTAGCAAGTTATCTCTACCCAGTTCATCACCTGGGCGATGGCCCTTCGGGAGCCGGCTCTGGGCTTGCGCACCCCGCCAATGATGCCGCGAAATAGGCCCACATCGCGCGTATAGAGGTGTACGATCAGACTCGTCTCTCCGTATTTAATCGTCTTCAACACCAATCCCTCGGTGTGCAGCATTTCACCAGCACATTTCGGGGGGAATATCGTCGTCGACGACTTCAATGCGTCGTCGCGTGTACATGCGCTGTTTCTGGCGTTGCCAGATGAGCGCAGCCAGAGCTTGTGAGACCGTCTGATCCGCTGGCGGGCGATCGAGGAGGGCACGGACCACTCCTTCGTCGATGTCCATACGGTACAGATGGGAAAAGAGCAGGGAGCAATTGGTGTCGAGCAACTCCTGTACGCGCTGCTCGATCATGGCCAAAATCTCCCTTTCGTCGTGGGCCTTTTCCACACCAGCTACAAAGGCCTTGAGTGCATGGTTGACTGGATGGGTCTGCTCAGGGGGTAGCTTTTTCATCATGGATAAAATTGAGGATATCGTCGATAATAGCCCGGTCGTTGGACAGGCGTGGCACTTTGGCCTGCGCGCCAAGTTTGCCGCGGTATTTCAACCAACGCTGGAATGTACCTCGCGGGGCTGCGGTCAGGCTCAACCGTTTTAAAGCCATGTCGCCCTCGCGCTTGGCATTGTAGTCGGAATTGACCCGCCGCAGATTGTCGTCCAGCTTTTGAGCAAAATCCTCTAAATCCGAAGGAGCTACTTTAAACTCAACGATCCACTCATGGCCACCGGGCTGGCCTTCCTGAAAGTAAATCGGTCCTGCTGTGTATTCGGCTACGACGGCCCCCGTCTGCTCACATGTAGCCGCAAGGGCTTTTTCAGCATTTTCGACCATCAATTCCTCACCAAACACGTTGATAAACTGCTGCGTACGCCCCACCACTTCAATGCGAGGCGGACGAGTAGACACAAACTTCACCACATCGCCCAACCAATACCTCCACAATCCCGCCGCCGTACTCATGATCACAGCGTAATTTTTGCCCTCCTCTACCTCTTCAAGGGTCAGCGTAGGGGGATTGGCCTCGTCGACGTGCTCCTGGGGGACAAATTCATAGTATATGCCGTGATCAGCCATCAACGCCATGCCGCGATGCGGAAACTCATCCTGAACGGCTATGAATCCCTCCGAGGCGTTGTACACCTCCTGATAGACAAAATCCCCCTCGGGAATCCAGCGTCGAAATTGCTCGCGATATGGCTCAAAGCGCACTCCCCCGTGGATGTAGGCCTTAAAGTTGGGCCACACCTCCCGTAGGTGCTGCTTGCCGCTCAGCGCAAGCACGCGACGGATGAGCACGACATTCCAAGTGGGTACTCCGCCGATCGTCACGACATTTTGCCCCTTCGACAGACGGGCCGTCCGCTCAATCTTTTCTTCAAAGTCTTCTATAAAAGCCGTATCAAAATCAGGTGTAAAAAACCACCGAGCCACTCGCGGCATGTGGTACGTCATGATGGCCGATATATCGCCAATGCGTATGGAGGGATTGGGTTTGTATGGATAAAAGGTGCCAGGGATGACGAGATTTTTACCGCCAAAGACGTGAACTTCAGGATGAAAGTACAGCAAGGTAGACAGGGCTAAGCGCGAGCCCATCAGGTGATTGCCCCAGAGGTACTCCTTGCTCACGGGGATGTATTTACTCTGATCCGAGGTAGTACCAGCCGATTTGGCAAAAAGCGTAATGCGCTCGGGCCAGATCACGCCCTGTTGGCCATCCATGGTACGCTTGATGTAGGGCTTGAAATCGTCGTACCGAAAGATGGGCACCCGTGCAGCGAATTCCTGCGGAGAGGTTTTGCCGCGGATATGAAATTGTGCACCCAGCTCCGTGTGTTCGAACCTGCGCATCAGATACCCAAAGACGCGCTGTTGGGCAATGTACGGCCTCTCCAACGATCGGACAAAGGCACTACGATACCTGTTGAGTATCGATCTCGCTATGTATTGTGCCAGTGACAGTATCAACGTCACCCAGATTGTCTCAACAAGCAAACATACTAAAACTCTAACGATGCAGGAATGCAATCATTTCTTTGGGTGTGCAATGCTACCTTCGCAATACCACGACATGGGGCCTCCACGTGGTCGAATCACCCGTGTAGCCGCGGCTGACGTCGATGAGCTCCAGACTATCGGGCACAAAGCGCAAGAGCATGTAATCGGCTTTGGTGCGGTAAAAAGCCGACCAGGACGGCATCCAGAAACTATCCTTCATCTGCTCGTCCTCGACAATCTCAATCCTCCCGTAAAGGCTGACATAAGCAGGCAGCTGCCGCGCAAAAAAGTGTAGAGTGCCGATGGGATAAAATCGTATTTCATCCAACTTCCGCGTACGGCGATGTGTACCCAACCACACCACCATTGCGCTGTCGGGTCGAAAGGGCTCCATCACCCTCGCTTTGGGCACCCCTCCGCGAAGGGTGACCAGCGTCCCGTAATACGCACTGTCGATAATCGCCCGCGCAACTTCCAGAAGCTGCTGTTCATGCTCAGTAAAATCCTCCCGATAGGCACGCTGCGACGGCTCCGGTGGTGCACAGCCTATGAGCACCGCTCCCATATGAAAGGCAACCCACCATTTCATACCGAAAACTCGCCATAATGCCTTGCGCCGCATCGATATAGTCCTTTTACGGAGTACGCAGCCAACGCCAGAGCTCTTTCAGACTCGCTTTCTTGCCGTACATGAGTATAGCGACTCGATAGATGCGCGCCGATACCCACGTGAAAAAGACAATACCCAACGCGGTCAAAACCATCGACAGCAAGACCTGCCACAAGGGAGGCTCGAAGATAATGCGCCCCGGCATGATCACCGGCGCCGAGAGGGGAAAGATCGAACTCCACACAGCCAAACTGCCGTGCGGCTCGCGTACCACCGCCATGGCCAAATACAGCGATAAAATCACAGGCAGACCGATGATAAAACTGAAGGCGTTGTTTTCCTGATGCTCTTGCCCCACCGCCGAGCCCAGCGCCGCAAACAATGTGCCGTAAAGGAAATAACCCGCAAGAAAGTAAAACAAAAACACCGGCAAGATCAACCACCAGTTGAGCCCCATGAGCTCCTGTAGGATCAATTGAATCGTATCATTGTCCATCGCTGGACCACCCTCGTACATCTCTGTCGAAACAAATGTCGCCGCCTCACCCGAGCCGAGCTGTATACCAAAATACGGCAACACCAGCATCGCCCCAAACAATATAATGGGTATCGTCACGATCCAGATGAGCAGTTGCGTCAGTCCAACAGCTCCTACTCCTATAATTTTACCCATCATCAACTGAAAGGGCTTAACCGTCGATATCAATATCTCCACAATGCGGTTGATCTTCTCCTCCGAAACGCTCATCATGATCATACTGCCGTACATGAAGATGACGATAAAGATGATATAACCTAAGGCCATGCTCAACAGCGAAGCAATGGTCGTAGCTACGCTGGATTTGTCCTTCTTGCCCTCCGTCACCGGCTCGGGATCGATCTCTACATTCGTGTTCAACAAACTGACGACTTGTCGATTGAGTCCAAGTGTCTGGATCTTGTATTCCTTAATCCAATTTTTTATCCTCATCTCAAGCTCAATCGAAAGAGCCAAATCGGGATCTTTATCCGCATAGAGGAAGGCCGTGTACTGCCGGACATTGGGAGTGTCGAGCATGGGCAAGTACAACACCCCATCGATGAGCTTGCGCTGCACTTTACGCTTGAGCGTATCTAAAGGCTCCGTCGTCGGCTGCATGGTAAACTTTTCCGTCTTGACGGTGCTGTCTACCACCCCCAACTCATCGACCACGACCAGCTGCCAATGATCCCCCCCAACATAAGATGCACTCCAAAGGGCAAATACGATTAAGACGAGAAAAACCAACGGCGCCGCTATCGTCGACAGAATAAATCCCTTCGAGCGTACGCGCGTGATGTACTCCCTCCAGATGATGAGCAAGATCTTCTTCATGCCGTAACAGCTTTTTGCGTGACCGTCTCGATAAAGATTTCGTTCAAGGTAGGTAAGATCTCCTCAAAGCGGCGGATGGGTATGCGATGTTCCACGATGGTCGAAAGCACCGAAAACACATCATCCCCCTCCACTCGTACGATGATCTCGTGGGGCTTTTCCTCCACCACATTCAGCCTGACGGTGACCTCCGCGGGCAAGAACATCTCGCCGTGCACGATGCGGTACAAGTGTTTTTTAAAGCGATTTTTCACTTCCAACACACCGCCTTCGAGAATTTTTTTGCCCTGATGGATGAGCACTATGCGCTCGCAGATTTCTTCCACTTGCTCCATGCGATGCGTGGAAAATACGATGGTCACCCCCCGCTCCTTTAAGCGCATGATCTCCTCCTTGATGCGATTGGTGTTGACGGGATCCAGACCGGAAAAGGGCTCATCCAAGATGAGCAATTCCGGTTCGGTGACGACGGTAGCGATAAACTGAACCTTTTGCTGCATGCCCTTCGACAACTCCTCCACCTTGCGATTCCACCATCCATCGGCCTCTAAACGCTTCATCCAATAGCGCAAATTGCGACGCGCCTCTGTGCGACTTAATCCCTTCAACCTCGCCAAATACATCAAGTGCTCCCCCACACGCATTTTTCGGTATAACCCCCGCTCCTCGGGCAAATATCCGATCTTGTGATACCTCATCCCGACAATAGGACGTCCGTGCAATCGTATGTCGCCCGCATCGGGCATAAAAATACCTGTGATGATCCGTATCAACGTCGTCTTGCCCGCACCGTTCGGGCCCAACAAGCCAAAGATGGTGCCCTGTGGCACCGTAAAACTCACCGCATCAAGTGCCTTGTGTCCGCGAAAGATCTTCGTAATCCGATTGACTTCCAGCATGTACCCTCGATTTTATCCCCAAAGGAACACCATTTTTGCCATTTGTCGAAGGAATTTTCGACCAGCTTCAATAGAGCTACGACAATCACACTTCTACGCAAGATTAGAGGCAACAAAAATTGCGCCCTCCCAACATCATGGGATATCTCAATTTTTACTACCTTGCTCTTTTGAAAGTAAAAAATCACGTGGTGAAGCGCATATCCTATGTATTCTCAAAATTCCTGCCCTCCAAGGCCCTCCTACTCCTATTGCTCCTTGGAGGAACGACCATTCAAGGACAAGATACTCTGCGTTTCAACAAGCGCATGACCAGTTTTGGCCCCCAGCCTGTCGTCGAGCTCCCTCTTCCCCATGCCCCGAAGGACCTCATCGTCGACGTGTGGAAGTCGTATTTACGCCCCTACGGCAAGGTGCGCTACAATAAAAAAGCCGGCGAATACTACCTCGAAGACGCCGAAATTCCCTCTATCCACCCTTCGAGCAAGGTCGATCTCTATTTCATCGCCGAAGACAGCGCTGCGATCGCCTTCGCCTTTGTCGACAAAGACTTCATCGACCAACAATCGCCCCATGCCTCCCGCTTCGTTCAATTTCTACAGAGCTTTCGACGAGAGGTCGAACTCGAACGCCTCAGGCGCACCATCCTGGCGGCCGAAAAAGAGCTCAAATCCCTCCAACGCAAGCTGCGGAAGCTCGAAAAGCGCGAGCGCAAACTCCACCGCACCATCCAACAGGCCGAACAAACCCTGCGCGAAGCCAGAGAAGAATTGCCCATCAATAAAAAACACCAGCGCGAAACCCTTCAAGCCATCCAAGCCCAACAGCAGCGGATTAAAAATCTGCTCCAACAACTTGATTCTGTGAAGCAAAACGCCCCGTAGCACGCATCTATTTCATCCGCAATTCCTACTTTTGCCCATCGTAGAGATGTCGACTCAATCCTCCTGCATGCGCAGACTACGGACCCATATCTACCCTATCCTCATAGGCATTGCTTTCGCCAGCATTACTGTTTTAATGAGCTATTGCACCTTTGATCAAGTGGAGGCGGTTCCGCTTGAATGCGATCACCCTTACACCTTTGAGAGTAACGACAGCTTCAAAGTGCGGCCCATCTTTGAGTTGACCTGCTCGTATCAGGGATGTCATGAGCGCAACGCCTCCATCGGCGATTTTACCCAGTACCGCACCCTAAAGCCCTTTATCCGCAACGGCAAGATCTTCCGACGCGTCATCGAAAACAAAGACATGCCCCCGCCTTATGCAACGGGGCCAAAGACCTTGACCACCGAAGAGCTACAGGTGATCGAATGCTGGCTCGCCGCAGGTGGACCGCCATAGACACAGACAAACTCCATCGCCATGAAAGGTCTACACATATTGCTCGTCGTCGCCTTTTATCTCCCTGCCAGGTCCCAAGAGATCGTCTACCAGACGTTCAAACACGGCCGTATCGTCACCACCCAGTCGACCGAAACCCTCAAGACCTGGGATTGGGACTTCTACGTCATGCACCGCTTTGGAGACCTCGTCGGTCCCAATGGCGGCACAACCAACACCTTCGGCCTCGCTAACGCAGCCGACGTCATCATCGGTTTTCGCTATGGCCTCAACGACAACCTCGAAGTGGGACTCTCGCGCAACAAGGGCGGCAGCCCACTGGCCCTGGATAAAAATTTCAACCTCCACCTCAAATACCGCATGCTTCGCCAAAAGCACCGCGGCACCCCCTTGAGCCTCAGTGTCTTTAGCCTGACCTCGTTTTCTACCGCACAGCGCTCCCTCAATCCCGCCTCCCTCAAGTACTTCGCCAAGTTTATCCACCGATTTACGTACCACTTCCAAATAATGGCTGCTCGCAAGTTTTCGCATCGCTTCTCCCTACAGCTGGGCGCCGGCTACACACATCGCAACATCGCCTACTCGGGCGAGAGCAACGGCATCGCCTCTGCCCTCTTCGGCATGCGCCTCCAGCTGAGCAAGATTTACGGCATCGTCGCCGACGCCGCTTTCCCCTTTGCATCCCATATCCGCCTCTTCGACACCCACCAGCCCTACCTCGGCATCGCGCTCGAAATCGAAACAGGTGGCGGACACATCTTTAACATCAGCCTCACCAATGCGCGCGGCACCATCGAAACCGATTTCATCCCCTACACCATCGAACGGATTGATCAGGGCGAATTTCGACTGGGATTCACACTCTCGCGTTATATGCGTTTTTAATATGGTATGAAACCGTACGTGCTATGAAATGGTGGTACTTTCTGTTGATCGCCCTCAGCATTGGTCTCTTCCCGACCTATTTGCTTCGACCGCTATCCTCCACATCGGAGTACGTCGCCCCCATGAATGCCATGGATCCAGAAGAGCTGCTTCGCCAAAACGTCTACACCGTACTCCACAATCTCGGGGATTCGGCACCACCTCATGTGGTCAATGATTCCAGTGCGACTTATGCCTCTAAGCAGCGTGGTAGAGACTTGTTTTTCAAGGGGATGACCATCGGACCCGATGGCTCTACCACGCCCGTACAGAGCAAGATGTTCAAGTGTTGGGCCTGCCACAATACGGTGCGTGAAGATCCAGACCTTCGCAAGCACGACCCCGAAGCACGCCTCCAATACGCCAAAGAACACGGCATCCCCCTCCTGCCGGCTACGACCGTCTACGGCATCGTCAACCGCCAGAGCTTCTACAACGGCGATTGGAGCAAAAAGTACGGACCAGATATCGTCGCCAAAGTGCGACACAACCTGCGCCAAGCCATCCAGCTCTGCGCCATCGGCTGTGCCCAGGGGCGCCCCCTAAAAGATTGGGAAATCGAGTCGATCCTCATGTTTTTTTGGGACCTCCAGTATAAAATGGCGGACCTCGACTGGACTGCCGACGAATTGGAGTTTGTCCACCGTGCCCTCCAGCGTCCGCACGACCAAGCGATGCGCGATAGCGCCATCCACCTGATCAAATCCAAATACGCCCCCTTTTCGCCCGCCACTTTCAATCCCCCACCTGCCGATCGAAAGGCCGGCTACGGCTTACAGGGACGCCCCGAAGTCGGCCGAGATGTCTACCGCATGAGCTGTCTGCACTGCCACAAAAACGGCCGCTTTGCCTACCTCTACCTCGACGAAGACCCCTTCAGCCTCAAATTACTCCGCAAACACTTCCCGCGCTACTCGCGCTACTCGGCATACCAGGTCATCTGCTGGGGCACCGAACCCCTGCCGGGCAAGCGCTTTTACATGCCCCAATACACCAAACAGCGCATGAGCCCCCAGCAAATCGAAGACCTGCGTGCCTATCTGGAACAACAAGCACAACCCTGAAGCGGGCTATCGCACCTTTGTACATTGCAACACTTTTGTGAAGCTCCTCATCCCCACAATTGAAAAGGTTGTCCTACCTTTGCATTTGCGACAGTACCTGCCTTCGGACAGGTGGAGCTCAACCGAAGGGACGAGCGAAGAGGGAAATCCGTGAAAATCGGATACTGTACCCGCAGCTGTAAGCCCGCCGACAGCAGTCGGTGCGCATGCATTCAACCACTGTTCGATCTCGAACGGGAAGGGCATGCCAAGGGGCAAGTCAGAAGACCTGCTGTCGCACTGTTGTATCACCGCGCTTTCGGGAGTTAAGGCTCGGTGAGGTACGGGAATAGACCACTCGTCGATCGCTTATTCTTTCGTCCCTTCCCTACACTCACCCTTGACTCTCCGACAGGCACAAAGACCGAAGAAAAAACCAGCGCACACGTGTTGCGACTTTCGACATATTGGCTGGCTCTATGCATCTGCCTCGCTGTGCAGCTCCTCACCGCCCAGCGAGCAGATACTACCATATCGCTCCCCCAGGCCGTGGTCCGTGCAGAGCGCACCTCACCTCTTGTCGCTAAATATCCCCTCCACCCATCTGCCAATCCCCAACACGGCCTGTCCGAACTCGCATCCAAAGGCCTCTTCACTATGCCCAGCTACGGCCCAGGCCAGCTCACAGGACTACGTGCCTATGGCCTTCCGTCCGCACACACCACCGTCCAATGGATGGGGCTCACCCTCAACGACCCGCTCACAGGCCAAACCGACTTTTCCGAAGTCTATCCCATTCTCTTCAGCGACGAGCTACAAATCCAATCCATCGGCCAACGAGGAGGCCTGCAGCTCGATCTGACACCGCGCCTGGCGTTTTCAAAATCCTCCATCAAGGGAAGCGGACACCTCACCGAGCGCTTCGGCCTCGGATGCTTCTCATCCGCCGACATTCGTCACCACAACAGCCGGGGAAGCATTCGATTCCTCAAGCTCACCAACACCAACCGTTATCGCATACCCCATCCTCAAGGTCCGCGCTATCAACGACACGCATCCAAAAACCTCTTCGGTGTCAGCGCGGCCATCTCTACGCCCATCGGCACCCGATCCCATAGCACCGTGGCCGCCTTCTCCAATTCCGACCACCGTCAGATTCCGCCCACTATCGACCAAGAGGAAAACTCTTCGACCCTTTCCACCCAGCGCAAGGCCATCGCCTTCGCCCTGCGACACGATGCCACAAGTGTTGCGACCCTTTCGCTTCAGGCCGGCACCATACACTACCGCATACGCTACAACGACACACCGCGACAAATCCGCTATCAAGCCCAGACCTTCGAGCAACAGCTCACCCCAGCCGTACGCCTCCAGCTCGGCAGACACATCTACACTCGCATCGAAATACCATGGCAATATCAGCGGGCCCGATCGACGGGCTTCGTCGATGCGGCCACGCGATGGATTGCACGTCCAAACGCACACTTGACTATCGACCAGAAGAAATTTACCATGCACATCACGGCTGGCGGGCTTATAACCACTCGTCAGCGCTTCCAATGGATAGGCCAATGGGACTTGTCTCGGTCTGTACTCCGCCATTGGTCCATCGCCCTGGGCATCAACCGCACGGTACGCCTGCCGAGCTTCAACGACCTATATTGGTTCGAAGGCGGCAATCCCGACCTCCAGACCGAACACGGCTTTGGCTCCAATCTCGCCCTCGACTACCGCCCTGGTGAGCAATTGCACCTCCATGTCAACGGCTTCTTTCGACAGATCAACGATTTCATACAGTGGATCCCCCAAAGAGGCATCTTCCGCGCCACACAAATACCGAGCATCCGCTCCTGGGGCGCTACCACCACCGCCACATCTCAAATCCATCCCAACCTGCGAATATCCGCCGTCTGGACGTACACGCGCTGCATCTTTCTGCATAACCGCTTACCCAACGACGACATTCGCGGCAAACAACTCCTCTATGTGCCCTTGCATCAGGGAAGTGTCGAGGTAGAGACCGCGTTCGAGGATTGGACCTTCCAACTGTTGGTCACTGGTGCCACCGAACGATACATCACCACCGACAACAGCCGCGCTCTTCCTCCCTACCTGCTGGTACACGCCTCTGCCGAGTATGCCTTTCAATGGCGGAAAATCCCCATGCGAGCCACATTCTATGTCGAAAACCTGACCGATAGGTATTACGAACTCTATTCGGGATGGCCCATGCCGGGACGTCGACTGCATGTTCGAATAACAGCTGAGTACGATTTTAAACACTAAAAACTTAATGCGTATGAAATGGTGCATTTACTTACCACTGCTTGTCCTTTTCACCACTACGGGGTTACTTCGTGCCCAGATGGTAGCCGATTTCGAATCCCACGGGCTCGGCTTAGACACCTTTGCCAACGGTGCAGACAGCAGCCGCGGGTTTTGGGAGCCATCCGAGCAAGACAGCACTTTGTGGTTTCCGACCGAGTACAATTTTGAGTACGGCTACTGGTCTGGAGGATGGGCTTTATCTACCATGCGCGACGACACCACACGCGGGTATACCAACTTGTATTCCGCCATCACAGCAGGCGGTGTGCAGTCCCCCACGTACGCCATCGGCCAGCAAGGATCGAAAATTCACGTGCGCTCCCTCCATGCACTCAAGCCCCTCTCCGTCTACATCACCAACACAACCTATGCCTATTGGAGCATGAAAGAGGGCGATCAGTTTGCCAAAAAATTTGGCGGCGACGACGGTACCGACCCCGACTACTTCGTACTGCGCATCTACGGATACAAAGACGGCCACAAAGACACCGTCCACTACGTCGAATTTTACTTGGCCGACTATCGCTTCGACGACAGCACCAAAGATTACATCGTCGACAGCTGGACGCGCGTGGATTTGTCACCTCTCGGCTATGTCGACAGCTTAGAGTTTGTGCTCAGCTCGTCCGATGTAGGCCCCTACGGCATCAACACCCCCCTGTTTTTCGCCATCGATAGCCTGACCTTCCAGGTGCAATCGACCTATGCCAGCAGTGTGGAAAAGCCCTTTGTGCTCCGCAGCTATCCCAACCCCGCCACGGATCAGCTGCAAGTCGAAATACCGCAAGCAGGTACCCTGATCATTGTCGATGCACAGGGGCAGCGGGTATGGCATAAAATCGTTGGCCCCGGTACACATCGGCTCTCTGTCCATCAGTGGACCAACGGAATGTACACCATACGATATCGGCCACAAGACGGTCCCCATATCTACGCGAAGCGCATAGTAAAATGGAGGTAATGTTCCACCGTGTCCGAATATCAAACGTCTATCAGGTAGAGGAACTAAGCGCCATTATTGGGATGAATTATCGGCTCGCCTCCCTCAAAGTGAGGGTGGGCGGGCTATTCTCTTATGGTAAGGCCGTGTGGTGGAACATCCTCCTACTTTTGTTTGGTACGGTCTCCACGTATGGGCAATATCCCCCGCCGGCAGGACAGCCGGGCAGTACGGCCATCTACAAGGACAGCATCATTATCGAGCGATGGGCCACTGCGTGTACCGTCCAGCGCGGATGGCGCGACATTCGGACCAAAGACGACACGACTTCCTTTGGCACGCCTGCCAATGCCTTAGGCCCCGCCGACGGCACCATCGTCTCCTTAGGGGACAGCGGCATTGCACTTCTCTTCTTCGACCCGCCCATTAGCGACCGCCAGGGGCCCGATTTTGCCGTGTTTGAAAACGCCTTTAACGACTCCTTCCTCGAGCTGGCCCATGTTGAGGTCAGCAGCGACGGTATCCACTTTTTGCGCTTTCCCTCCGTGTCGCTGACCGATACCGGCCAGCAGGTGGGCAGTTTTGGCACCGTAGACGCGCGCAAAATCCACAACCTCGCGGGCAAATACCGCGTCTTTTACGGCACCCCCTTCGACCTCGCCGACTTGCCCGACAGCTCCATCTGGGATCGATACGCCGTGCGCTACATCCGCCTCATCGACGTCGTCGGTGTCGTGCGCGGCCCACATGCCACTTTTGACAGCCGAGGCGTACCCATCAACGATCCCTTCCCCACGCCCTACCATACGGGTGGCTTCGATCTCGATGCCGTGGCTGTACTTAATCCCGAAATCATCGCAACACAACAGCCCTCCTACTCCTATAGCCTCAAACTATACCCCAGTCCCAATGGCTACCTACACATCCACACCCAAAATCTCAACATCCTCAAAATGATGCTCTGCCATACAAGTGGATGGTCCATCGATGTCCACCCCTCCCACATCATTGCGACTGAGGATCACACCACCGAATGGCTCGTCGATAGTCGCTACTTACCTCCGGGTCATTATTTTATACTCGCCTACACACGCGACAATCAAATCATCCGACGATCATGGATAAAACTCCGTTAAGAGCCCTACTTTTCCGTACGTTGGCGGCCGCCATGGCGTCTTTGCTCCTCGTCTATGGCTGCATAAAGCCTAAGCCAAATCCGCCGCAAACAGCAGTCGCAGCCGTCATCTTGGTGGGTAATGAGGGGACGTTTCAATTCAACAACGCCTCCATAGGCGTATGGGATGAGACCACCAATCAATACCTCGGTGAACGCTTCCGCCAGGCCAATCAGGCACAGCTTGGCGACATACTCCAACACATGTGGATCGACGGCGATCGACTGTGGCTGGTGGTCAACAACAGCCAGAAGATCGAAATCGTCGACCGCCGAGACTTTCGACGCATCGCCACCATTCGTCCCATCCACTCACCGCGATACGTCGCACCCGCTTCCGATACGACCGTTTGGGTGTCCCAAATCTGGGAAGACAGTATCGTCGTCGTCCATCGACAGCGCTTCGAAGTTATGTACAAACTTCCCTTTCCACCGGGTTGGAGCGAAGACCTCCTCCCCATCGACCAGTGGATGTGGATCTCGAGCCCGTCGCTCTACACGGGCCCTGCTCAGCACCATCTCTACCGCATGCATATCGATCCACCCCATACCTTGGACAGTATTGCCGTCGGAGCATCGCCTACTCGACTCCTTCAGAGCGATGACACGACCATATGGGTGCTCTGCACAGGTCACTCCAATTCGCGCCTTCCGCCTAGCCTCTACGCAGTACATGCCCATACATTTGAGGTGATGCACGAGCACAGCTTGCCCGTCCACACCGGTGCATTAGGCTCTGGTATGTGCTTCGACCCCAATAGTGGTAATTTGTACATCCTCTACGGCGATGTCTTCGTTTTAGGCACTTTGGCATCATCACCACAAATCAAAGAATGGCTACCTGCTCGAGGGAAGAGCTACTACAGCATCGGTTGGCTCACCGATATGGGAATTTTGCTCCTCGGCGACGCCGTCGACTTCGTCCAGCGCGGTGTTGTGGAAATGCGCAAGCCCCCCGATACGACACTACTCAACAGCTTCAGAGCCGGCATCATACCATCACTATTCATTCCACACCAATAAAACCGTAGGAATGTATGATACGCTCTTTTCCGATGAGGATACACGACAAAAATTTTATACTCCCAACACCGTTAAAACAGACTGAAAATTGCGCTATCTTTACAGTGGAAAAACACCAAAACACTGTGGTATGATGAATAGAAGAGCTACACTTTTCAAAGCTGGTCTGCTATTGATGCTCATGACGCCTCTGCTTTACACCTCATGCAAGAAGGACAAGTGCATCGACGAGGTGCTCGGCACGTACAAGGGGACGGAATCTTGTCCTGGGGTTAACTCCAACCTGACCTTTATCGTCACGATAGGAGCGGAGGAAAACTCTGTCGTCTTCAATGTCCAGGGGACATCCATCTCCTTTAAGGGTACACTCAACGAAGACTGTTCGGTTATCAACATTCCGAGCCAAAACATCCCTGGCATAGGCTCCGTCAATGGTTCATTTAGCATATCCGGTATCAACATGACAGGTAACCTCACATATCCCCTGGGTACCTGCTCGTACAGCATGACCAGGCAGTAAAGCCACCATCCAAACGACATTGCCCTTTTTCAGGACCGCCCTTAAGGGAGGGATGGGTACATCTTTACCCTAATGCTTGAGGATGTAAAACAAGTCCCTGCTACGTGTCGTTGCTATAGAGGTATGCCGTAGTGGATGACACATTCAGAGCCATGAAAAATCAATACCAGATTACCGTTGAAGGCATGAGCTGCACCAGCTGCGCTGCCAGCGTCAAAAAGCAGCTCGAAAAGATGGGGCTTCAGCAGATCAAAGTAGATTACCTGACGGGGGACGTCGTGTTCGAATCGGAGTCCGAACCCGATTACAAGCGCATCGAAGAGGGTCTCTCAGCCCTGGGATATCGCCTGAAGTCGACCGACAAGGATACTCCCTACCACGAAGTGCTCAAGCGCTATGCCCTCATCGCTGGCATACTCACCTTGCCGCTCCTCTTGCCGATGTTTGGCATCCAAGGATGGATCACCCATCCCGCCGTTCAGGCCGTTTTGTCGACCATAGTCTTTGGCTTCGGCTGGTACGTATACGGCAAAGGGGCGTGGGAGTCGCTTCGCTCAGGTAGTCCCAACATGTATGTGCTCATCCTCCTTGGTGCTACCGCTGCCTGGGTATACAGCCTCATCGGCTGGTACTTAGGTCGCGAAGATATGATCTTCTTCGAGACGACCGCCACGATCATCACACTGGTGATCGTAGGCAGTTGGGTCGAAGCATCGGCCGTGTTTAAGACCTCCCAGGCCATCGAAAGTCTCGCTCTGCAATCGATCAAAAAGGTCAAAGTGCTCGTAGGCGGACGCGTCGAAGAGCGCGATCTCGACGAGGTCCGCCCGGGTGACCTGGTCATCGTCGAAACGGGAGAAACCATCCCCGTCGACGGCATCATCGAAAGCGGCGAAGCCGTAGCCGACGAAAGCCTCCTCACCGGCGAATCGCGCCCCGTCCCCAAGCGCAGAGGCGACAAGGTCTACGCCGGCTCCATCCTAAAAAGCGGTAGCCTACAAGTCACCACCCTCCATACGGGAGAGGGCACCGTACTATCGCAAATTGTCCAGAGCCTTCGCCAAGCGCGCCAAAACAAGAGTAAGGTCCAAAAACTGGCCGATCGCATCAGCGCCATCTTCGTGCCGACCGTGCTCGTCATTGCTGCCCTAACCTGGGCAATCAACTACTTCGCCGTCGGGACGACGATGGAGCAGGCTCTCTTGCGCGCCGTGGCTACCCTCGTCGTCGCCTGCCCCTGCGCCCTCGGACTGGCTACCCCTACTGCCGTGGCCGTAGGACTCGGTAAAGCCGCCACCAAGGGCATCATCATCAAAAACGGACTCATCTTCGAACGCATCCCCCACATACGCAAGTGGTTTTTCGACAAAACCGGCACACTCACCATGAGCTCCGACCAACAAGTCCACATCGAAATCACCCCTGAAAGTCCCGTAGACCAACCCACGCTCCTCCAGCTAATCTACACCTTAGAATCGCATTCTACCCACCCGATTGCACGCGCCATCGCCCAAAGCATCAAAGACGCCACGATCCTGCGAGACAAAGTACGCGACATCCAGGAGATCAAGGGAAAGGGCATCACAGCTACCTATGAAGGCACTCCCATCTACATCGGCAAAGCAGAACAAAACGGCACCCTGCCGCCCAATCTCGTCGCCATCGTCAAAATCGGCGACCAGGTCGCTGCAAAGATCTTCCTCGACGAAGTCCTTCGACCCGGAGCAAAGGCCCTCATGCGCTACCTCCGTCAAAAGGGCATCGGCGTAGGACTCCTCTCCGGCGATCGCGCTGACCGCGTCGCCCATATAGCGCGTACCCTCCAAATAGACGAATGGAAGGCCGAGCTCACCCCAGACAAAAAGATGGAAATCATCCGATCCGAACGCAAACACCACGTCGTCGCTCTCACAGGTGACGGCATCAACGACGCTCCAGCACTCGCCGAAGCCGATGTCGGCATCTCCTTTGGCCAGGCATCCGAGCTGGCAAAATACGCCGGCGAAGTCGTCATCATCAACGAACGACTCGACACCCTCATCCACGCCCACCGCATATCGCAAAAGACCTACCGCGTCATTCGCCAAAATCTCTTCTGGGCATTCTTTTACAATGTCTTGGCCATACCCATAGCAGCCGCTGGCTATTTGCATCCCATGATGGCCGCACTGGCCATGGTCTTCTCCGATGTCATCGTCGTCGGCAATTCGCTCTTGCTCTACTACCGCAAGTGATCGCTCGACTTAGGCTGTGTTGTGCGCTTTGCTTGCATCCGTATCAAACGGTGCACTATTTCATGCCCTTCAACTTTCGTACGATATCTCCTACGATGAGCACGCCGTGATGGCGCGTGTTTTCGATAAAATAACGCGAAGTGTACAGCCCCCCTAAGACGGAACCGGCGAGGTAGAGATTGGCCACATTGCTCTCCAGCGTTTCGGGATCATGTACGGGCACGCGATGTACGCCCTCAAACTGCAGCCCTATGCCCTCCAAAAAGG
>WFXH01000069.1 GCA_015490715.1 Saprospiraceae bacterium
CTCTCTCCACACGCCTTCAACGTGTCGACACCCACTATACCCAACTCGTTCGGACACACGCAGTCGTGCACAATCGCATACACCAGCCGACAGCCGTATGCGTCTTCGATCTCCACCTCGTACGCCTCGTTGTCCCAGATCGTGTCCGACACGTACACATCCCCCTCAATACGGCCGTGACCACGCACGATCCGATACGGCGCTCCGCCACCCTCTATGCGAAACCGCACTCGATAGCTCTCCGCATCCCCCGCACAGATCGTGTCCACAGGACCCACCGACGGATCCGGCCGAAACTCCACGCGCACCGTGTCCTCCCCACTACAGCCCAGGTAATGCTCCTGCCACACAAAGGTATACGTGCCGTAATCGCTCACCTGGACATTCGTTTGGATATTGAGTGTATCGGCGATGTTCACCTGTCCGGGGGCTGTATGGACCGTCCATTTTCCTCCCGGGTAGGAAGTCTTCCCGCTGAGGTCAATCGAGAGCCCACAGATGGCCGTGTCGGGCATGAGCTGAGGGTTGGGCGCAGGAAGCAGTCGCACGCGCAGGCACGTATCTCGCCCCTCACCACAATCCATCTTGGGATGCACACAGATCAGGCCGTCTTTAATGGGCTTTCGCGCCGGCCAGAATACATCGATTCGATTCGACAGGCGTGCGTTTTCCGTGAGAATTTTCCCACGGCCTTCTACGATGGTCCAAACGTACTCACATGCCCCTTCAATTGAATCAATTTCATACGTCGCTGCATTGCCGGCACAGAGCACCGTGTCGCCTCGAAATCCCACCTGTGGTATCCGGACAGAGTCGAGCACTTCTGTAATGCCCGTATAAAAAATGCAATCCTGATTGAGCGTCGAATCTTCAGGATGGAAATACTCCACTCGAACGATAAATTCATATTCGCCCAGCGTATCGCTGAAGGGATCTACCTGTATTTCCGTATCCCAGATGGTATCCAATGCAGGGGTAATCCATCCTCCCGTCTCAATGAGGTCGCCCTGCAGACATTGCGGCAAGTATTGCAAATTAGCTCGCAAGATGTAATAGCCCGAACAATTGGGACACTCCTTCTCCACATCCACCCGGGGCTTGTAAAACTCGATGTTTAAGAAGTAGCTCGTGTCGCAGAGGGTCAAATCTTCTCCCAAAGGCGCTTTAAACTTGATCTCTTCATTGCAGGAAGTGCGGTGCCACACCCTGCCGTCTTCCGTGCGATAGGGAAGACCGTCGCACACAAACACCCATTTTTGACCCTTCTGGCGCTGAGGTAATAGTTCGATCTCTTTAAAATAGTACTTACAACACCCATCCTTATCGCGCACTTCGATTTCACACGGTGGATCAATACACGATTCGGTGATCGTAATCGATCCTCCTTCGGGTACTGTCCAGGTATAGCTGCCCTTATGATCCTCGTAACAGAGCACCAACGGAGGTTCGTACACCTCTGTGGGAGGCTCGGGTACCAATGTCCAGCACTTGGTCTTTTGGTCGCAAATGGCGTTGGCATTGGAGGGATTGCCCAAAATCCAAGTAACGCACACTTCGACGGGATCTTTCGGCACGGAAAAATTGGTCAGACACTGCATATCGTCAAAACCCGGCATGTCCACCCCATCGACGGTCCAGCGTATGTGGGCCTGACATCCTCCGTTGAGTGCTCCCACGCACAAGTCCACCGTGTTGCATTCGCAATACTTGCCGACGGAATTGAGATCCGGCAGGGGCTCCGGAATTTCGACATTCCGACCGGACCCCACGCGCATCGTATACGTACATACATCCTTGGCACAGCCATCTACCCAGACATAGTACACCTTGCACATCTGGGCGTAAAATGTGAATTTAAAGGTCTCTATAAAACAGTTGGCGTTGCATATCACGGGATCTTCATCGCAAGCGGGATGTACGCCCGCTTGTATACCATAGACACATCCATCCGAGTTTTTACAATCGCTTGAATCAAATTCAAAGGTCAAATCGACATTGTTGCCGTCGCCCAAAAAGGCCCACCACACTGTGTTGTGCGGACGTCCCACCCCCATGCAAAGATTGGGAGCAGGCCCCGTCGGGTTGTCGTAATCCGGATTTTGACAGGTATAGCCGTCCAGCTCGCTCAACCCACACAACACATTGGCATCTTCGCAGTTATCTGCACCGGGCGGATTGCATCCCGATTGTGCATGGAGCGAAGGCGACATCCATGCCAATAGAAAAGAAAAAACAATCCCGTTCAACCACTTCGAACTCCCCATCATCATCCTTATTCTTTTATCCTTAGATCAGCCAAATTTTCAACCCAACTACAGCTTGATCATCCGCCGGACAATGGCCTCTTCGCCCTCAACGATGATGCGCACGAAGTACAAACCCCTCGGAAGGTCTTGCACCTCTACGCGCACGCGTCCATGCCCCTTCCATTCCTTCAGCCTACGGCCCCTACGGTCGAAGACCATCACTTTCCATGAACGATCCATGCCGAGCTCGAGCACATCGACACATGGGTTGGGCCTCAAGACAAAAGGACTGTGGTCATCCTCGTTAGGGCCAGCAACGGCTGTGACGAGCGGCACAATTTCAAGCGTATCGTTTTCGTCAAAGGGATTTGACCACTTTTCTGCCGTAAAAATAGTAGGGCTCACAAGTGTATTCAGGAAGCTAATGATAGAAACTCTATCGTACTCGCTCAGGCGTATTTCGTTTTCGGATCCTTGCAGGCGCTCGTCCAAATTGGGCACCGGGGGCTTGGATGCCACCTCTTCGTAGTGTAGCATCACATCATAGAGTGTCTTTAGACTAAAATCGTGCATAAAGGGGCCAAGTTCTATACCGTCGCGATCAAAGAGATTGCGCAGCGAAGGCGCATTAGTGACGGATGTATCGATCGAGTGCCCGCCATGGATGACGCCGACAATGCCGTTGTTTTTCGATTGGGGGTCAATGCCAAACTCTGGAGGCACATGGCAGCGAAAACAACCCGCGCCGCCGTCTTTGGGAAGCGTCATAAACAAGCGCTTGCCGTGATTTTCCATCTCGGTAAAATTCGGAAAATCGACCGTATCGCTTTGCACCATGGCACGCCCCGAATCGTATTTGCTGTCAAAGGCGTAGATGCTCCGAACAAACTGCGCCAGAGCCAACTGGATGCGCTCCTCCGTAATGGCCGTGTCGCCAAAGGCAAATTCGAAGAGTACGGGGTAGTATTCGATTTGGCGCATGCGACGAAGCAGCGAATCCATACCAGGGCGCCCGTATTGACCGCTAAAACCCATCTCGAGATGGTCCTTGATGGGCACCGTCGCTTGATCCTCCAAACTCTTGGCTCGTTCGTCCCAGAAAGCATGGGGCTCCGCTTTAAACCCCGCATAGGCAATGCGCATGGTGTGCCGCAACGGTGGCCCAAAAGCACCACCACTTATGCGAAAGGTGTCGCCAAAGGAAAACTCCTGCTTGTGACAGCTGGCACATGCAATGCGCTTGTTCAAGCTCAAACGCTTGTCGTAAAAGAGTACCCTCCCCAACGTCGCCCCTCGATTGGTGATGGGATTGTGCTGCGGTATGTTGTGATGCACGATGTATGATGGAATACGCTCCCCCTCATAGTCGTATAGCGCATTGAGATCAATGACGCCACCTGCCCAAAGAACCAACAAACAAATGATGGATCCCACACTCCACAATATCCTCTTCACCTTCATCGCTTTGCTCCTTTTATATACCTCCCAATATACCTCCCTACTTCAAGGCTCCTACAACTTACACGTGAAATGTGTATTCACATTTCACACTACAAATCTAAAAAATAATTTCTACGGATACCCCCTCAAACAAAAATTTTTTTCATGTGGGAGGAAAATTTTTCTCCCCTTACACTGAGGGAATTCTTTCTCCGTTGTTATTGTGTAACTTTGGGGCCAAATTCAGATGAGATATGCGGTATCTCTACATTATCGCGGGAGTGCTTCTTCTCTCCCTCATGTACCATTGTAAAGCGGAAGAAAAACAAGACATTGAGTTACAAACACTTGAGAAGGCCTTTTATGAGAATCAAGATTGGGAATCGTACAACCTCTACATCGGCAAGATAAAGGAGCGCCTCGAAAACGCGGAGTTAAAGGCCGAACGGCGTAAAAAGCTCTTGCTCGACGGAGTCAAGGCGGCGGAGACGATGCGCAACTTTCCCGATGCGGTGCACTTCCAGATCGCGCTCATCCGCGATTTTTATGAAGATCCCGAGACGCCCGACCGCCTCTTCCATCTCGCCAACCTCTACAATGGACTCGGCGAAAAAGAAGCAGCAGCTATCATCCTCGCCGGCATTGTAAAGACCTTTCCCAATACCCCCGAAGCGGAAAAAGCACAAAATGCGCTCGCTCCCGACTTTCCCGGTATTGCCGCCTATATCGATACCCTAAAACAACGCTTCAAAGAGCACAGTACAGAAGATCAGCCTAACCTCGAATGGACAAAAATCATTATGAACGCCGCAGAAGCCGCTGCCCTTGCCGTACCCCACGACACCTCCCTCGTCCCCGCTCTCCTCTTCAATGCCTCTATACTCGGACAAAACCTCAATGCACCACAGCGCTCGCTTGAATTGTGTAAGTGGCTCTACGACAAATACCCCGACCATCCCAAATACGGCCCCCTCGCCATCTTCAACTTAGGGGTCCTCTACGAAAACAAGTTTAAAGATACCGCTACGGCTCGCAAGTACTACACCGAGTTCATCCAAAAATATCCCAATCATTACCTGGCCGACGATGCCGATTTTTTGCTAAAAAACATCGGAAAATCCGAAGAAGAGATCCTCAAAGAAATCCTCGAAAAAAAGAAAAAGCAGCAATAACCCCACAAGCGGAGGCACTATCTCCCGCTATCCTCTCAACCACAACACTATCGAACCTCCATCCGGCAGGTGTTCAATGCGCTCTATCACCTGGTCGAAGTCCCTCTCAAACATTTGAATGAGAGCCGCTCTCAGCTTCCCATCACCCTTGCCATGAATAATGCGAAGATATCTTTTACCGCGTTCGTTCGCCTCCTGTATGAAATCGCGCGCCACCTCTAAGGCATCGTGCAGCTTAAGCTTCGACGGCGGACGCTTCAACTTCTCCGCCAATGCTTCGGGATGTAAATCGAGCACAGTGTCGATGGGCGGTTTGTTTCCCTTAGAGCCTCTTTGTGGCTTTATTTCATAATCCTTAGTAGTACCTGGAATACCGCTATCCCCATCTAACTTCGCTATGGGGCGCAACTCGACCTTGAGTACAACCTCAATCCCTTTGGACGAGCGTACCCGTACGCAGCGCTCATCTATCACGCCCTCAAAGCGCACAATTTCATCCCTGCGCTCCCAATACAGCTCGTCACCGACCCACAGAGCGTCCCACGGTATTTTTCGGCTCATGATGGCACTGTTTTATACACTGCTCTATGCTGGCTGTAAGAGTCTCAGTATCGGGCGGAGTAGCAGGCGAAAGGGGGCGCCCGGTGAGCATTTCATACACCATCAGATAGCGTCGACTTACTTCGTCGATGAGCCATTGTGGTAACAAGGGAGGGAGTTGCCCTTCTTCGCCCATAAATCCCTGTGCGATAAGCCACTGGCGAAAAAACTCCTTCGAATAATGGGGAACATCTTCCCCTCGGGCGTGATGATATTCGTATTCCTCGCGTATAAAATAGCGCGAGCTGTCGGGTGTGTGGACCTCATCCATCAGGCAAAGCTCGCCGTCCAACCACCCAAACTCGTACTTGGTGTCGACGAGTATCAGGCCCTTCGATTCGGAAAGGGTGCTTCCCCATTCGTACAGGGCTAAGGCGTACTGTTTTATGCGAAAGAGCGTCTCTGCGTCGACGATGTCCTCCGCTGTGATTTGCGAGGAATCTACGTCGACGTCATGACCTTCGTGCGCCTTGGTGGTTATCGTGATGATTGGATGCGGTAGGCGATCGTGTAATCGCAATCCGTCGGGCAAGATCACCTCATCAAAGCGGCGCACTCCACGCCGATATTTGCGCCAAGCACTGCCTTCGAGATAACCTCGTACGATTATTTCAAGCGGTATCGGCCTGCAACGCACCCCTACCGATACCCTACCGTAGAGCACATCGCACAGCCAATGCGGTACAGGAGGGGCTTGGTCGAGTAAAAAAAACGCCGTCAGCTCCGTCAATACCTGCCCCTTGTGGGGTATCTCAACATCAAAGAGGTGATCAAACGCCGATATTCGATCGGAAGCAATGAGTACACACCACGTTTCACTCCAATAGTACACGTCGCGGACCTTCCCGCGAAAGTGGGGCCCACCTGCCTTGAAAATGTCCATCGCTATATGTTGCGCACCAAATTTCTATCCAGCAAAATATCCTTGAGCTCTTTGAGCAGGGCATACTCTCGGGGCATCAACCGCTTAAAGGCATCTTTGATGGCCAAATAAGTGCCGTTTTCGAGCTCGGGGATGAGCTCTTTCAACCGGGCTTTGACTAAGTGGATATCCTGCTTAATCAATCCCCGAATCGAGGGGATTTCGTGCCAATCGCCTTCGATGGCGACGGCCTTGATGGGCTTGCCGTCCCCATCGGTTTGGGCTTGAAGCTCGATGATATCATCGCTGCGCAGATTGTCTATCGATATTTGAGCACCTGAGGGCAATACCCACTTGTCGTGATCGCGCTTGATCATCAGTATTTCCAGTCCCTTTTCGTGAAATCGATACACTATGAGACGGACGTGATCCAATACCTTCATCGGACGAACAATTAACGGCGATTTTTAAATCACAAATGTAGCACAATTTTACTTTTCTACAGCGGGCCTTTTTACTTTGAGCATGGGGGAGAGTAAAATATCGTAGAGCGTCATGATGACGAAGGGGGCAAACTCGTCCTTGTCGAGAGGAGCCACGTGTTTGAATGCCCGTGCCGGATATCGCATCTCCTTTGCGGAAGCATCGAAGACCGCAGCCTCGCGATTGCCAATCATGATGGCTCGATCGTCGCCTTCACGGCGCAGATAAGCCACGATCTGGTTGGTGGATGGGTCAAAATACGTGCCTTCAGGGCTCATCTCCCCTACCATTTGATTGTCGACATATACGCGAATGAGCTCTGGAGTAGCGTGAAACAAGAGCTCATTGTGGGCGGTTTTTGCGAGTAAGAGTCCGACCCTGGATCGAGGATAATACTTCAGTGCAAACAGCACTACAGGCTCGTCGTAAATCGTCTTGAGTACCCCGGCACGGATCACAAAGCGCTTTTTGTCTTTTGCCTCACGCACATCGAGCTTCCGTCGCAGCAGGCCGAGATCTTTGTTTTTTAGTGCAATGGGGTTTTCCTTTAATTCGCCGATGAGCTGACGGAGCTGACTGAGGTCCTTGGCCAGTGATTTGCGCGTGCCGGGCTTGTATTGCAGGGCTAAACCCGCCATTTTCAACAGGGCCCAGATGGCTCCGGCAAAGATGAGTAAGACCTGTAATAACTTGACAAACGCGTTCATGCGACAAATTTAGCTCTAATTTCGCCAAGCGTGCGATTACAGGTATAAAATCGTTGGCACAAAATTAAAAGGGATTGTTCCTGCGCAAGTACACTCGCAGTTTTCGCAGGGCTTTACGACGGTATTGCCGCACGCGCTCTTCGCTGAGTTCGAGCGCTTGGGCAATTTCCTCTACGCTGTGGGAAGGATACCCACAAAGACCATAGGCGCGACAGATGACCTCGCGCTCAATGGGGTTGAGTATGTTGAGCATCAATTGCATTTCATCCCGAAAAGATTCTTTGAGCAAGGCCTCATCGGGCATAGTATCGCTCTCCTTCTTCGAGATCAAATCGGCTAAGGTGACATCGCCCTCATCGCGATCGATGGGCTGATCCATCGAATAGGGCTTTTTAAATTTTTGAAGGATGTCGTGCACGGTCGCTTCCTTCAACTGCAACATTTCGGAGAGCTCTTGCACGGTAGGCTCGCGCTGATGCTGCTGTAGAAACTGTAGATAGGCCTTGTTGATCGTAGAGTAGAGGCTTATCTTACTGCCCGGCAAGCGTACCAGGCGCGCATTGTCTACAATAGCTTGCAGGATGGCCTGGCGTATCCACCATACGGCATAAGAGATAAACTTAAACCCACGCGTGGGGTCAAAGCGGCGAGCCGCCTTGATCAATCCCAGATTACCTTCGTTGATGAGATCGATCAGAGGTAAGCCGAAGTTCTGGTATTGCTTGGCCACCGACACGACAAATCGAAGATTGGACTTCACCAGCTGCGCGACGGCCTCCTCATCTCCCTGCTGGATGCGCTGCGCCAGTTCGACCTCCTGCTCTGGCGTCAAGACAGGAATGCGACTGATCTCACTGAGATACTGCTCGAGCGCATGGCTATCTCGAATGGTGATTTGCGGTACAATTTTCAATTGGCGCATCGCTCGGCCAGCTGTTTGGTTTTTCTGTCGTGTATGCACACGTCCTTAACTATAACTGTTTTATCCCATATATAGTATGATTGTTGTCGAGACAGCCTGCTGAGCTATGTCAGACGCATATAGGCCGAGCCAGGGCACGATTTAATGAGTCCCTTCATTTCCAATCCCAACAGTAGGGTCGACAGTCGCGGGATGGTCCACCGCGTAGCTGCGACGAGATTTTCAAGCGGTACTTCCACGCCTTTGGGAAGATGGGACAGCAGCTCTTTTTCCTCGTCGTCCAGCTGAGGGAACATTTCCATTTGTACACCACTGTCTTTTCGCGCATTTTGCCATTGGAGGCATTCGACGATGTCTTCGGCGCTCCGCACGAGCTGAGCCGTCTGGTTGTAGATGAGATAATTCGTGCCTTCGGACTTTTCGTCGGTTGCGCGTCCGGGCACGGCTAGGACTTCGCGGTGGTAGTCTACGGCATACTGGGCCGTAATCATTGAGCCACCGCCGCGCCCCGATTCGACGATCAATACGGCATCGCTCAGGGCCGCTATGATGCGATTGCGCGCCGGAAAGCGCTCCTTGTACGGGCGATGCCCCTTGGGGTACTCCGTCAACAACCCCCCCTGTCGAACAATCCGCTCGGCCAAACCCTTGTGTAAGGCTGGGTACAATGTGTCCATCCCATGCGCCAAAACAGCTACCGTATCCATGCCCTGCTCCAAAGCTGTGCGGTGTGCCAGCGCATCGATTCCATAGGCGAGTCCGCTGACAATGAGTATATCGTACCCACTCAAATCCCGCAAGATCGCCTCGGTCATGTACATGCCATACGAGGTCGGCGTTCGCGTGCCTACCACTGCAAGAATGCGCCGCCGGTTGAGTGGCGCAGATCCCTTATAAAAGAGCAGCAGCGGGGCATCCGGCACTTCTTTCAGACGCACCGGGTAGCCCTCATCCCAATAGGGTAACAGGCGAATGTCTTGTGCCTCGTAGTACGCCATCTCCTCTTGGACATCCTCCTGAGGGTTAGCGGCTGCAATTTCCCGTGCTATGGCCTCCGTCACTCCGGGCACCGACATCATCGCTTCGGTCGACGCCTCAAACACCGACCTCACACCTCCAAATTGCGCCACCAACAAGCGCACCGTCTTCGGCCCCAATCCCGCTATGCGGGTTAACGCCAACAATGCAGCCAATTCCTCCACAGACGCATGCATAGGATGTCCTTTTACCTCAATTCAAAGTTACTGCTTTCTCCCGATACTCCTCCCTCTTGCGGAGCAATTGCTCAAGCTCCTCCCTCCGTAGGGTGTTCCCCCTTTGCGCCTCCCTTAAATACCTGTCGAGCACCTCCAAGAGCGCTCGGAAATACCTCGGACGCCGCGCGACACCTTCCCCATAGGCCAAATAGCGATAGGCATCTGCCACATTGCCCATGCGTCGATACAAAGTGTTGTACCCAAGACGCAGGAGAAAATCTTCCATCGACGCTGCATCCTCCCGCTTCAACAAATAACGAATGAACTCCTCGACAAACGGAATGCGCGGATAGCGCTGTACCACGACATCAAATTCGTCCAGTAATTCTCCTAAGTGGCCATCGATTTTATACAACTCCGCAGCCACGCCTGCACGCATACGCCAGGCGTCGTAATACTCCGGATAGATGTCGGTAGCCCGTATAAAATGCTTCTTCGCCCTCAGGAAGAGCGCTCGACGCTCGGACCGATCGCTCTCATCAAGCGCCTTTTTGAAGTAACTCACGCCAACAAACAAATTGAGGCGCGCGCTGTTGCGCGACACCTTGATGCCCGCAGTATTGAGATGAAATTCGTCCTTCCATGCCGGTATGCGCGTACTCGTGCGAAAGGCATATGCCAGTGCAATGACCAAGAAGAGCCCAAGCCCCCAATAGCGATAGCGCCGCTCAAGCCCCTCCAGACCCTTGGCCAGTACAGCGACAAATCCCACCGACGGCATAAAGAGAAAGCGCTCGTTCATAAACGTCCCCACTGTGAAAAATATATTCGACACGGGCAGCAAGGCAAGTAGATAAAATGCAATAAAAAATCCATACCACCGCCGTCTCCACACACCCCTCCACATCCAATAGAGCAGTAAGCCGTACACCACCACCGACACCACCGGCAGTACTTCATCCCAACTATGGATCCGAATATGATAGGGATAGTAATCGTGTGTCAGGGGATGGGGAAACACCAATAATTGCAAATATTTCAACAACACATACGCTATCGTCGCCCATTTCTCAGTGGTGTCCATCTCCAGAAAGGGATTGTTGATCAAAGATTGAAACTCCAACGGCCCTTGTAGGAAATAACCGATCACCCGGATACGCCACCCAATATACACACCCACCCACAGCATAAAGTAAGCAAAAAGCCGGAGGACACGCCTAAAGGGCCATCCAAAAAAGGTCCACAACATGAGGGGAGCCAACACCGCCAGGACCACGGCATGCTCCTTGGACAACACGGCGAGCACAAAACAAAGCGTAGCCCCACCGAGCCATCCATACCGCCGACTCTTATAATACCGTACCACACTTATCAACATACCCAGACCAAACAACAAGGCCAGAATTTCATCTCGCCCCTTGACGTTGGCGACAGCTTCTACATGCACGGGATGCAGAGCAAAGAGCCAGCTGGCCAAATAGGCCACATCGCGCCACCAGGGTGCCACTACTCCCCATCCCAGCATGCGCAACCACACATACAGCATCCACACCACCAGCACATAGAGCCACACATTGATCAGATGCGCCCACGAAGCCGCACCACCAGTGATTTCATACTCCAAGGCAAACGTCACAAGCGACAGAGGCCGATAGCGAGCCCCTTCCACCAGATTTCGCTGCCCCCGAAAATACCCCGCAAAGCTCTCCTCCGTCAGAATCTTCCCAATACCCCTCCATCCTTCCTGCACATAGGTGTTCTGCGAATAGACCAGCTTGTCGTCGAGCACAAAATCGTAGTCGACCGTACGAATATACAGTGCTACAACCGCTGCGAACAACACAACGACTTTCCAAAACTCCACCTGGCCAAATAGATGCACTATGCCTTTCATCCTCTGTATGAAATCGTAGATTTGCGTCCGCATCATCGGAAGTAAAAGTAAAATATTTTCCCAGCATAGGGGTTATGTATAGTGAAAGCGAACGTGGAAAAATGAACACAGGGATACGGAGGACGTTGGCCATTCTCCTGGCAATTGGTTGGACAACCGTATTGTCCGGCCAAACAGAAATAGAAATTATCAAGCTGGTCAACCCCTCTTTCGAACAAGCACCAGCAGAAGCCACCGTACCACAAGGTTGGCTGCGTTGCAGCGAAGTATCTACCCCCGACATTCTCCCGGGCCCTTGGGGTGTCGACCTCGAAGCCCACGACGGCGATACCTATGTCGGAATCATCACCCGTGCCAACGGCACCTATGAACACCTGGTTCAGCTGTTGACAAACCCCCTAAGGGCCAACCAGTGTTACAAGACCCATTTGTACTTAGCCCATTCGTACACGTATTATGGATACACCAAACCCATCAAGCTACGCATCTGGCTCGGACACTATCCCTGCAACAGAGCTCAACTCATTTACGAGAGCCCTTTTGTCGACCACAAGGAGTGGAAGCGCTACGAATTTGAGTTTGTCCCTAAGGAAAACTACCAATACCTCTACATCGAAGCGTGGTATAAGGCACTCTTTCGAGATCACAAAGGCAATATTCTCATCGATGGCATGGGAGATATCGTGCCCTGCTCGCGTGCATAAAGCCGGCGCCTCATGAGACAAACCCTAAACCTTACAAAATCTATCGGCAGTTGGAGGTCTATCTTCCTCATAGCGGTAGTAGTACTACTTTGGAGTACGGCGCTTTATGCCACCCACAACCGCGCGGGAGAGATCACCTTTGTTCAGACGGGACCCCTCTCGATACGCTGTACGATTACGACGTATACCAAAGCCAGTAGTGTCGCAGCCGATCGCGATAGTTTGCTCATCGTCTGGGGCGATGGCACCTCGGAGTACGTCCGACGCATCAACGGCCCCAATGGCAAAGGCGAACTCATCGGCAACAACATCAAGTACAACATCTACATCGCCGAACACCGCTATCCCAGCCGCGGACAATACACCATTTCCACCTTCGACCCCAATCGCATCAGCAACATCATCAACATCCCCTCATCGGTCGACGTACCCTTTTACATCGAAACCACCCTCACCCTCCTCGATCCCGTTTACCAGGGCTACAACAACTCCGCTATCCTCCTACAACCACCCATCGATATCGGTTGTCTCCATCAGCCGTTCATTCACATTCCCAATGCCTACGACCCCGATGGCGATAGCCTCGCCTTTGAGCTCATCGTCCCCTACCAGGCAGAAAATACCCCCGTCAGCGGCTACGCGTTTCCGGATGAAATCTTACCCGGTCCGGCCAATGTCGTCCACTTTGATCCGCAAACAGGCACCTTCCTCTGGAACAGCCCTCAATTAGAAGGCGAATACAATATCGCTATCCGCATCAAAGAATACCGCAACGGCATACTCATCACCTCCATTGTCAGGGATATGCAAATCTTCATTGCCGAATGCGAGCGCAACAGCCCACCGCAAATTGAAGTCCCTTCCGACACTTGCGTCATCGCTGGCTCCACTCTTCGTCTTCGCATCATCGCAACCGACCCTGCGGATCCTCAACAGAAGTTACGGCTCACCGCTTTGGGCAGTCCTTTTTCGCTATCCATCTCTCCTGCCCAATTTACTGCCCCAACTTTTCACGCACCTCAACCCGTCGAAGGTACTTTTATCTGGAAGACCAATTGCCACCACATCAGCCAACGCTATTACTCCGTCGTATTTAAGGCCACCGACGACTACTTTGCCGATGGCCAGCAATACGACGACACCACGGGATTGAGTACCCTCAAGCTGTGGCGTATCAAAGTGGTCGCCCCCCCACCCCGACTGCAATCCTGTAGCTATACACCTGAGGGGGTTCGACTCGCCTGGGAATATCCCTCCCTCTGCGATACAGCGTCCAATTACTTTTTGGGATTTCACATCTGGCGCGCAAGCCAACCCGTATACCTCCAACCCGATACCTGTAGCCCCCCTAATCTTGAGCACTCCTACCGCCTCATCCGCTATTTCTATACCGATCGAACCGATGGGGACTATGTCTTTTTCGATACTACCGTCGACCAACGCAAGACGTACTGCTATCGCATTACAGCCGTATTTGGCAAGCGCACAGCATCGGGCACTCCATACAATATCACTCAGAGCCTACCTTCAGAAGAGTGCTGTATTAGCACGGGCTTGGATCTCCCCTTTGTATTAAACGTTGATGTGCGACATACCGATGCAGATACGGGGGTTATCTACGTGCGCTTTTTGACACCTTCTGTTGATGCCATCGATACCACGCGAGTGAATGGGCCTTACACTTTCCGATTATTATCTAAAACGCCAAGGACCACCACACCAGAAGAGCTCTTCTCGTGGACAGTACCCAACCTCGACACGCCCCTCGCCTTCCACTATCTCCATCGCGCTATCAACACACGAGATTCAGCTTATGCATACACCGTCGAAATGTACACCAATACACAGCAGGCTTCCAACTACTACGGACGCTCCGAATGGGCCACATCCCTTTACGGTCGTGCCCAGCCTCTCAATCGGGCGGTGCTACTTCAGGCGGAAGCAACCGTACCATGGAAAAACTTTTTGTACACCTACTACCGATGGAATCCCCTCACCGCCCAGTGGGACAGCCTGGGCAGCAATAGCTATCCGAGCTGGATCGACACACCTCTGATCAACGACTCGACGTATTGCTATGTCATACGTTCGATGGGTACTTATGGTCTCAATCAACTGCCCACCCCGCTCATTAATCATTCCCAGGTGTTTTGTGCGCGCCCCCACGACAATATCCCACCCTGCCCACCAATCCTCCACATCAGCAATATTTGTACGGATGTCAACTACGGCGAAGATCGATATTCCAATACACTGGTGTGGTCTTTACCCGAAGGATGTATCCCCGAAGACGGCATGGTCTATCAATTGTTCCATCGCTCCTTCGCTGACGATAGCTTCCATCTACTCCACACCAGTCCAGCCGACGGAGCCAACCATTTCATACACACCCTCGACAAGAGCATAGGGGGATGCTATTTTATCCGCGTTGTCGATAGTCTTGGCAATCTCAGCACAGTCGACGATACGATTTGTGTGTACGACTGTGTAAAATACGTGCTGCCCAATACCTTTACACCCAACGGTGACGGTTACAACGATGTGTTTCGACCCAGGGTCATCCAATTTGTCAAAAGTGTGGATTTTCGCATCTACAACGAATGGGGACAGCTCATATGGAAGACCACCGATCCCAATATCAATTGGACGGGTGTCGATCTTAACGATAATCCCGTATCCGACGGCGTGTATTACTACACCTGTCAGGTGGTACCCTATGTCGAGCTCTCCGTGCCGAGTGATTCGCTCAACCTAAAGGGGTTTATTCACGTCATCCACAATCAGAGGTAAATGTTTACGGGGATTGTCGAAGCACTGGGAATCGTTCGGGAGGTCGTCCGTGTAGGAGGAAACTTGAGACTGAGTGTCCAATCGGAAATATCCCCTACTCTTCGTCCGGGTCAAAGTGTGTCCCACGACGGCGTGTGTCTGACGATCACCGAGGTCGATGGACACACACATTGGGTCGACATTGTGGAGGAAACACTTAAGAAAACACACTTTCACCGTGTTCACATCGGCCAACACCTCAACCTTGAGCGCAGTCTCACCCTACAGACCCCATTAGACGGCCACTTTGTACAAGGTCATTGCGACCAGACATTGCCCTGCATAAACCTGGTCCGTCGCGAAGGCAGCACGTTGTTTTACTTTCCCCTCGACCCCCAACATGCCGCTTTGCTCATTCCTCACGGCTCTATCGCCATCAACGGTGTGAGCCTTACCGTGGCAGGCCTCGACGATGAGCGGTTTTATGTATCCATCATTCCCCACACCATGCAAAAGACCAATTTTTCCCAGCTGAAGCCCGGCCAACTGGTCAACGTGGAATACGACCTCATCGGTAAATACATCTTGAGATATGCCAAACTCCAAGGCCACGCAGGAAGAGATTGATGCGCAGTATATGAAGCACTGCCTCGAGCTCGCCGCTCGGGCCAAGGGAAAGACCTCACCCAATCCAATGGTCGGCGCCGTCATCGTCTGCGACGACCACATCATCGGAGAGGGATACCACCAAAGGGCGGGAATGCCCCACGCCGAAATCGAAGCCTTGGACTCTGTAGCTCCCTCCGACCGTAAACACCTCCCAAGGAGCACCCTCTACGTCAATCTCGAACCCTGTGCCCACTACGGACGCACTCCTCCCTGTACCGATGCCATCATCCAAAGCGGCATCCGACGCGTCGTCATAGCCACTCCTGATCCAAACCCCAAAGTATCGGGTGCCGGCATCCAAAAGCTCCAACGTGCTGGGATCGAAGTGGTTACGGGCGTCTTGCAAAAAGAGGCTGAAACACTCAATGCCGCCTTTTTGACCTACCACACGCGTAAACGACCACTTATCATCTTAAAATGGGCAGAGACAGCTGATTTCTTTATGGGCAAGCCGGATGAGCGCATTACCATCTCAGGCCGCGACGCTCTGACCGTCGTCCATCAATGGAGAAGTGAAGTCGATGCCATTCTGGTCGGCACCCAAACCGCCGTCATAGACAACCCCCGCCTGACTGTGCGCCACGTAGAGGGCGAGCATCCCCTGCGACTCGTGTTAGACCAATCCATGCGCATACCGCCTACCCATCATCTCTGGAGCGACGAGCACCCAACGGTGTTTTTTGTCGACCAACACAAGGGTAGAAAAAGTCCGCAAGCGCATAAAATCGTCGTACCTATAGATTTTTCAGACGACGTATTAAAGCAGGTGCTCCAATGGCTATACCGTCATCAAAAGCTCTCTCTCCTCGTCGAGGGCGGGCGTAAGCTCTTACAGTCTTTTATCGATGCGGGACTATGGGACGAAGCGCGCATCATCCACAGCCACCAGCTTCGGATGAGACGCGGCATAGGCGTGCCCCTGCTTAGAGGCAAAAAGCTCCGTGTTGAGCATCTGGGTTGCGACACGATTTACTACGTCCAGCCCCTCGCGTCAACGACCCAGTGCTAAAAAAAGCATCCGGAAGTCCAAAACAGGTGACCTTCGCAATAATACTCTGCGACGTACTACCTCACCACATCCGCACATACATCATTCCTCGGCGAAGACAAACAGGTCTTCAAACTTGCGCAATCCCGTACCTGCGGGGATTTTCTTTCCGACGATGACGTTTTCTTTCAATCCCTGCAAGGTATCCTTTTTGGCGGAGATGGCGGCCATGCTCAACACCTTGGTCGTCTCCTGGAACGACGCTGCCGAAATCCACGACTGCACGCCGAGGCTGGAGCGCGTAATACCTTCGACAATGGGTTTCGATGTGGCGGGAATCGCGTCTCGGTATTGCGGTGGCTTTTTGTCGCTGCGCTTGAGCTGCGAAATCTCCTCGCGAAGTTCTTTGAGCGTGACGAGCATGCCGGGCAAGAAGCGCTCAGAGTCGCCCGCATCCGTGATGACCTTGTACTCGGAGATGCGGTCGTTTTCGCGGAAGAATTCGTGCTTGGGTACGGCTTCTCCTTCGAGGAACTTGGTATCTCCTGGGTCAATGATCTCGACGCGACGCATCATTTGGCGCACGATGATTTCGATATGTTTGTCGTTGATGGAGATACCTTGTGCTCGGTAGACTTCCTGTACCCCTTGCACTAAGTAGCGCTGTACGGCAAACGGCCCCTTCGTATTGAGTATATCCCTTGGTGCTATGGGGCCATCGGTGAGGCGATCGCCGGCGCGCACAAAGTCCCCATCTTGGACAAGGATGTGCTTGGATAGATCGACGAGATACTTCTTCTTCTCGCCAGTCTTCTCGTTGATCACCTCGATGGTGCGCTTTCCACGGATGACCTTGCCAAACCTCACAACACCCTCTATCTCTGAGATGACAGCCGGATTGGAGGGATTCCGTGCTTCAAAGAGCTCAGTCACCCGCGGCAATCCACCCGTAATATCGGCAATACCGCCAATGGCACGCGGAATCTTGGCGATGATCTGTCCCTTGTAGACGTGATCGCCATCGTCGATGGTCAAGTAAGCCCCTACAGGCAAAGAGTACGATTTCAATATCTCTTCCTTTTTGGGATCGATAATGTGAATGGTAGGCACTTTCTTGCGCCCGCGTCCCTTGGACTCCTTAATGACGCGCTCGGCAAAGCCCGTCTGTTCGTCGAGCTCTACGCGATACGTGACCCCTTCCACGATATCCTGAAAGCGTGCAATACCAGTGGCCTCGCTGATGATGACAGCGTTGAAGGGATCCCACTCACAGATGATTTTACCCCTTTCTACCGTATCTCCATCCTTGTAATAGAGCGTAGAACCATAGGGCACGTGGTGGCGAATCAACTCACGACCGGTTTTGGGATCGACAATGCGCAATTCACCCGAACGCGAAACGACAATATTCTTTGCCTCCACATCATCGCCTTCGATCTCGATCGTCTTGACATTTTCAAACCGCACTGTACCATTGACCTGTGCGATGATGTTCGACTGCGACTTGGCTACTGAGGCGACACCACCGACGTGGAAGGTTCGCAGGGTGAGCTGCGTTCCGGGTTCGCCAATACTCTGCGCTGCAATGATGCCCACGGCATCTCCGACCTCAGCCGGCCGCCCCGTAGCGAGATTCTTACCGTAGCACTTCACACATACCCCACGCTCGGATTCGCAGGTCAGCACCGACCGAACAACTACGCGATCAATGCCCGCAGCTTCAATTTCCTTAGCCTTTTGCGGCGTGATGTAATCTCCTCCTTTGACAAGTACCTCTCCCGTATCGGGATGAATGATGTCGTCAAGGGCATAGCGTCCGTCAATGCGCTCTGCCAATGTTTCAATGACCGTTACACCTTCCTTGAGTGCCGAAATTTCAATGCCACGCAGGGTGTCGCAATCCTCTTCAAAGATGACCACATCTTGAGCGACGTCGACCAAACGGCGAGTAAGATAGCCGGCATCGGCCGTCTTCAACGCCGTATCCGCCAGACCTTTGCGCGCACCGTGCGTGGAGATGAAATACTCCAGAATGGAAAGTCCTTCGAGGAAATTGGACAGAATGGGGTTTTCGATGATAGCCCCACCTCCTGTGGTCGACTTCCTCGGCTTGGCCATCAGACCTCGTAGCCCACACAACTGCTTGATCTGCGCTTTCGAACCCCGTGCGCCCGAGTCAAGCATCATGAAGACGGGATTGAAACCTCCCTTGTCCTCACTCAACTCCTTCATCAAGTTTTCGGTAATGACGTTATCCGCAAAGGTCCACTTGTCAATGATCTGATTATAGCGCTCCGTATTGGTCACCAGGCCGGCGTTGTACATTTCCCACACCTCGTCTACCTTTTCTTGCGCCTCTTTGAGGACCTTCTCCTTAATCGACGGAGTCAACAAATCCCCGAGGTTGAAAGACAATCCTCCTTTAAAGGCCCAGTAAAAGCCCATATCCTTGATATCATCCAAAAAGCGCGCAACGGTCGGAATATTGGTCTTTTCGATGACGTCGCGGATGATGCGTTTGAGGCTCTTCTTCGTCAACAATTCGTTAATATAGCCGACTTCCTTGGGCACGACCGTATTGAAGATGACACGGCCGACCGTCGTATCGATGTAGATGTATTTTTTCTGACCATTGGCTTTGTACTCCGGATTGGGCTGGCGCAATTTAATGCCGGCATGAAGGTCGACTTTTCCTTCGTTGAAGGCGATGATGACGTCTTCGAGGTTGGCAAAGCGCATGCCCTCGCCTTTGACCGGGTGATCTTTGGTCGAATGTCGCTGCTTGGTCAGATAGTACAATCCCAATACCATATCCTGCGAAGGCAGGGTGATGGGCGTGCCGTTTTGCGGGTTGAGGATATTGTGGCTGGAGAGCATGAGCACTTGCGCCTCTAATATAGCTGCATGGCTGAGGGGCACGTGCACGGCCATTTGGTCGCCGTCGAAGTCGGCGTTAAACGCTCCACACACGAGCGGATGAAGCTGGATGGCCTTGCCCTCGATCAATACAGGCTTAAAGGCCTGTATCGACAATCGATGCAGCGTCGGCGCACGGTTGAGCAATACCGGATGACCCTTTAAGATGTTTTCCAAGACGTCCCAAATAACGGGATCCTTTCTGTCGACGAGTTTTTTCGCGCTCTTGACAGTTTTAACAATGCCGCGCTCAATGAGGCGTCGGATGATAAAGGGTTTAAACAGCTCTGAGGCCATGGCCTTCGGAAGACCGCATTCGTGGAGCTTTAAGGTAGGACCAACTACGATGACCGATCGGCCGGAGTAGTCCACGCGCTTACCGAGAAGGTTTTGTCGGAAGCGCCCCTGTTTGCCCTTCAAAATATCCGATAGGGACTTCAGCGGGCGACCCGACTCAGACTTAACAGCGTTGGATTTTCGCGAATTGTCGAAGAGCGAATCAACCGCCTCCTGGATCATGCGCTTCTCGTTGCGCAAAATGACCTCGGGCGCCTTGATCTCCTTGAGTTTTTTCAGTCGATTGTTGCGTATGATGACCCTGCGATACAGGTCGTTGAGGTCGGCGCTGGCAAAGCGACCGCCTTCGAGAGGCACGAGTGGACGCAACTCGGGCGGTATGACGGGCAGATGCGTGATGACCATCCACTCGGGGCGATTTTCCTCGTTCTTCATCCCCTCGCGGAATGCCTCGACAATTTGTAATCGCTTGAGCGCTTCAGTCTTGCGCTGCTGAGAAGTCTCGTTGGCTGCCTTGTGCCGCAACTCGTACGATAACATGTCAAGATCCAGATCCTTGAGCAAATCGTAGATGGCCTCCGCTCCCATCTTCGCAATAAATTTCTCAGGGTCGTCATCAGGCAGACTTTGCTGACGGTCGCGGATGGTCGCCATAATTTCCTCGTACTCCTCCTGGGTGAGGAGATCCATCTTCTTGATACCCTCTTTCGCCATAATGCCCGGCTGGATGACGACGTACTTTTCGTAATAGATAATGGAGGCCAAATTCTTCGACGACATGCCCAGGAGATAGCCTATCTTGTTGGGTAGGGAGCGGAAAAACCATATGTGTACTACCGGCTCGTTGAGCTCGATGTGGCCCATGCGTTCCCTACGCACCTTCTTTTCGGTGAGCTCGACACCGCACTTATCGCAAATAATGCCCTTGTAGCGTATCCGCTTGTATTTGCCGCAATAACACTCGTAGTCCTTGACCGGACCAAAGATGCGCTCGCAAAAGAGCCCTCCCAACTCGGGCTTGATGGTGCGATAGTTGATGGTCTCAGGCTTAGTCACCTGTCCATGCGAACGCTCCAAAATCAAATCGGGCGATGCGAGCTTTATAGTTACACTGTTAAAATCGTTCTTAAATGCTTCTGGCTTTTTTCTCATCATTTTATCAACCAGTTTTTTTGTTTAAAGAGTATAAAATCGTTGACTTCTCTACTCAATCAAATTTGACTTCGAGCGCAAGACCGCGCAATTCATGGACGAGCACTTTAAAGGACTCGGGAATATGCGGTTCCGGCAACACTTCACCTTTGGCAATGGCTTCATAGGCCTTTGCACGTCCCACGACGTCATCGGACTTCAAGGTGAGCAGTTCGCGCAAGATGTTGGCTGCGCCAAATGCTTCCAGCGCCCAGACTTCCATCTCTCCAAAGCGCTGTCCACCAAACTGAGCCTTACCGCCCAAGGGCTGCTGTGTGATAAGCGAATACGGGCCAATCGAACGGGCGTGCATCTTGTCGTCGACCATGTGCGACAGCTTCATCATGTAAATCACTCCAACAGTGGCCTTTTGGTGGAAGCGATCCCCCGTCTCTCCATCGTACAGATAGGTCTGTCCAAGCTTGGGCAATTTGGCTTTGTCGATAAACTCGCTAATTTCCTCCAAGGTGGCTCCGTCAAAGATGGGCGTGGCAAACTTCATCTGCAGCTTTTCACCACACCAACCCAACACCGTTTCAAAAATCTGTCCGAGGTTCATTCGCGAAGGTACACCTAAAGGATTGAGTACGATGTCCACCGGTGTACCATCTTCCAGGAAGGGCATGTCTTCGATGCGCACGATTTTTGACACAATGCCCTTGTTGCCGTGTCGCCCTGCGAGCTTGTCGCCTACTTTGAGCTTGCGCTTTTGCACCAAATACACCTTGGCCAATTTCAACACTCCCGTCGGCAACTCATCTCCCACGGTAATATTAAACTTCTCTCGGTCGAAGGCACTCTTCAGTTCGTTGACCTTGTTTTTGTAGTTGCGCAATAGCTTTTCGATGAGGGCATTGGTTTTGGCATCGTCGGTCCAATCGCGCGGATCGATGTCGTCTTGCCAAATGGAAAGCCCATCTTGATCCTCGCTGCTGAGCGTCTTTTTCTGGAACAATTTCAAAAACAGGGATTTGGTGAGTTTTGTCCCCGGTGGGACGACGTAATCGCCACCGTCGTAGCTGCGAATGCCTTTGGTCTTTTTACCCCCGACGATTTTTGTCAACTTATCGACCAACTGTAGTTTGACGAAGTTGAGGTTTTCTTCGTAGCGGTCTTTGACCTTTTTGAGGAGGAGCTCCTCTTGCTCCTTCATGGAGCTGTCTTTTTTCATCTGCTGAAATAAGCGCGTACTGATGACGATTCCGCTCGTCGCTGGTGGAGCTTTTAATGAGGCATCTTTCACATCGCCGGCCTTGTCGCCAAAGATGGCGCGGAGGAGTTTTTCCTCCGGTGAAAGGTCGGTTTCGCCTTTGGGTGTGATTTTTCCAATGAGGATATCGCCTTCTTTGACCCATGCGCCGACGCGGATGATGCCGTTTTCGTCGAGGTTTTTCGTCGCCTCTTCACTGACGTTGGGGATGTCGTTAGTCAACTCCTCCTCGCCGAGCTTGGTTTGGCGCACTTCCAGGTCGTAGCTCTCGATGTGAATGGAAGTAAAGATGTCTTCGCGGACGACGCGTTCGGAGATGACGATAGCATCTTCAAAGTTGTAACCCTTCCAGGGCATAAAGGCGACGCGCAAGTTTTGGCCAAGTGCCAACTCACCTTTTTCAGTGGCATAGCCATCACAGAGCAGCGTTCCCTTCTTGACTCGATCGCCCTTGCGCACCAGTGGGCGATGATTGATACACGTACCCTGATTGGTGCGGGCAAATTTTTTGAGGTAATAGGTCTTTACGTTGTTTTCAAAAGAGGTGAGCTTATCTTCTTCACTGACGTCGTATTCGATGATGATCTTGCTGGCATCGACGTACTTGACCACTCCGTCACCTTCGGCATTAATAAACATGAGGGAATCCTGGGCCACCTTGGCCTCCATACCAGTGCCGACGATGGGGGCTTTGGGGCGTACGAGGGGCACTGCCTGACGCTGCATATTGGAACCCATCAGTGCGCGGTTGGCGTCGTTGTGCTCCAGAAATGGAATGAGTGAGGCCGATACACCGACGATTTGGTTGGGAGCGATGTCCATGTAATCGACTTCTTCGGGGGGCAACACGGGAAATTCGCCGTGCTCGCGACAGCGAATGCGTTGAGACAAAAACTTCCCCTCTTCGTCAATCGGCGCGTTGGCCTGTGCTATTCGCTTGACGTCTTCGGCATCGGGAGAGAGGTATTCCACCTCGTTGACTTTCACCCGACCATTTTCCACCTTGCGATACGGAGTTTCTAAAAAGCCCATGCGGTTGACCTTTGCATGCACGCAGAGCGTACTGATGAGGCCAATGTTGGGCCCCTCTGGAGTTTCGATGGTACAGAGACGTCCGTAGTGGCTGTAATGTACGTCGCGTACCTCAAATCCGGCGTGTTCGCGCGAAAGACCACCGGGGCCAAGTGCCGAAATACGGCGCTTATGCGTAATCTCCGATAGCGGATTGGTCTGATCGAGAAATTGAGACAGAGGGTTGACGCTAAAGAACGAATTGATGACGGAGGTCAAGGTCTTGGCATTGATCAACTGCGAAGGCGTGAAAGTCTCCGAATCTCGTACGTTCATACGTTCCCGAATGGTTCGGGCCATGCGCGCAAGGCCAACGCCAAATTGCGCATAGAGCTGTTCGCCAACGGTGCGCACGCGACGATTGGCGAGATGATCGATGTCGTCCAGCTCGTACTTGCGATTGATCAGGCCAATGATGTATTTGATGATGGCGATGATGTCTTCTTTGGTCAAGACCTGGACATCGATGGGAATATCCAGACCGAGCTTTTTATTGATTTTATAACGCCCTACTTCGCCGAGACTATAGCGGCGATCGGTAAAGAAGAGGCGGTCCATGATGCTGCGGGCAGACTCTTCGTCGGGGGGCTCACTGCCGCGCACCTGTCGGTAAATGTATTGGAGTGCCTCAATTTCCGAGGAAGTGGGGTCTTTCTGCAAGGTGTTGTAGATGATGGAATAATCGTCTTCCAGATTGTCGACCTGTACGATGATCTCCTCCACGCCCAGCTCGAGAATCTGCTTGATATTTTCTTCATCGAGCACGGTGTCGCGTTCGAAGATGGTCTCATAACGCTCCAGTGTGACGACTTCTCCCGTATCTTCGTCGACAAAATCTTCCACCCATTTGCGCAACACGCGTGCCGCCAGCTTACGCCCTATGGCCTTTTGGAGATTTTCCTCCGTCACCGGAATTACCTCTGCCAGTCCAAACAGGTCGAGTATTTCCTTGTCGGTGCTGTAGCCGAGGGCACGCAACAAAGTAGTGACGGGAAATTTCTTCTTCCGGTCGATATAGGCATACATCACCATGTTGATATCGGTGGCAAACTCCATCCAAGCTCCCTTAAAGGGAATGATGCGTGCCGTGTAGATCTTCGTGCCGTTGGGATGGAAGCTCTGGCTAAAAAACACCCCCGGGGAACGGTGCAATTGCGAAACGATGACGCGCTCCGCACCATTGATGATAAATGTCCCCTTAGGGGTCATATAGGGTATATTGCCGAGAAACACCTCCTGGACCTGTCGCTGGAACTCCTCGTGGTCTTCGTCGTTACAGCTCAGTCGCAGCTTTGCCTTTAAAGGGACATTGTACGTCAGGCCGCGTTCCAGACACTCTTCAACGCTGTGGCGAGGTGGCGCGACAAAATAATCTTCAAATTCGAGCACATAGATATTGCGGCTATCGGTGATGGGGAAGTTCTCTTGAAATACTTTATAAAGGCCTTCATTGACGCGTTTATCCGGAGGGGTATCGAGCTGGAAAAATTCGTTGAAGCTCTTCGTTTGAATTTCGAGTAGATTGGGGTATTCGATCGGCAATTTAATTTTGCCGAAAGTATAGCGTTCAGATTTAGCAGTTTGGTTGGTCTTTGCCGAGACTGTGCGTACGCTCATAATTGCCAGATTATTTTATTTTTGTATAAAATTTTGCAAGAAAAACACGCGCTAGCCCTTTCTACAAATGGCTTAAGCCCGATCCAGAAGGCACGCTCCCGGATCGAGCTTCGGCACGGCCTTACGGCCATTGGTGTTGCCCGAAGTAGATCTGATCACCAGCCTACTGGAAGTTATTTCAGCTCTACTTCGGCACCGAGTTCGGTCAAAGCGTTTTTTATGGATTCTGCTTCTTCTTTCGGAACTCCTTTTTTCAGCACAGCAGGGGCGGAATCAACCAATTCTTTGGCTTCTTTGAGGCCCAGTCCGAGGAGGTTTTTGACTTCCTTGACGATTTTGAGTTTTTGTGCACCGGGCGAGTTGAGCACCACGTCGAATTCGGTTTTTTCGGCTGCTCCAGCTTCTCCACCTTCCGCTGCTGGTGCTGCTACAGCTACCGCAGCTGCTGCCGCCGGTTCGATGCCGTACTCCTCCTTGAGGATCTCCGCCAGCTCGTTGACCTCTTTGACCGTCAAGTTGACCAACTGCTCTGCAAATGCTTTTAAATCTGCCATCTTCTCAAATTTTTTTCGTTTTTATATGAAGTTTGTGGCTTGGAAGCCTACGCTGTTATGCGCTTTCGCCTCGCTCTTTCAATGCCTGTAAGATACCTGCGAGTTTATGTCCGCCCGATTGAAGTGCACCGAGTACATTGCGCATTGGCGACTGCAATAACAAGATGATGTCGCCGATGAGTTCCTCTTTCGACTTCAACGATGCCACCGTATCGAGCATCTCATCTCCCACATAAATAGCCGACTCAATATAGGCCGCCTTCAGTATGGGCTTGTCGAGCGTCTTTCGCACTTCTTTGATCAGACGTGCAGGGCCATTGGGGCTTTCAGATATCATAATAGTCGACGGCCCCCTAAAGATGGGGATGAGCTCTTTGAGTCCGTCCTTTTCGATCGCTTCGATCGCCTTGATGGCCAGGGTATTTTTCACTACCTTTATCTCAATGCCCTTTTCATGGCATTTGCGCCGAATCATATTGATGTTTTCCACCGTCAACCCACTGGAGTCGACGACATAGATATGTGATGCGGATTGAAACTTTTCCTTGAGCTCTTCTATTACCTGCTTTTTTTCTTCCCGTGTCATTCTCTCACGATTTTATTATGCGATAAATGAGCGAGGATTGATGCGTACACCTGGGCTCATAGTCGTCGCCGTGGCTACACTACGCAGATAGGTGCCTTTGGCAGCGGCCGGTTTCATCTTAATGAGCGTACGGACGAGTTCGCGCGCATTTTCGGCCAGGTGTTCTGGCGGAAAACTCACTCTTCCGATGGGGCTATGGACAATGCCGTATTTATCCACCCGAAAGGCGATCTTGCCCCCTTTGACTTCGCGCACTGCCGTGCCTACGTCCATGGTGACGGTGCCCGTCTTGGGGTTGGGCATCAGCCCTCGTGGGCCAAGAATACGTCCCAGCTTACCCACTTTAGCCATTACATTGGGGGTCGCAATAATGACGTCGACGTCGGTCCAACCATTCTGGATCTTTTCAATGTACTCGTCCAAACCGACGTAATCTGCACCCGCTTCTTTGGCCTCATCCTCCTTGTCTGGAGTGCAGAGCACCAATACTTTCTTTTCCTTTCCAGTACCGTAGGGAAGTTTGACGGTACCGCGCAGTGCTTGGTCGGGTTTGCGAGGGTCTACGCCCAGGCGTACATGCAGGTCTACTGAACTGTCAAATCGCGTCAGGTTGAGCTCTTTGACCAGTTGCATCGCTTCGTCCAGCTCGTAGAGCTTTTGTCGGTCGACCTTTTTCAGTGCTTCTTTGTAGCGCTTAGATCTCTTCGGCATCTTTCCAACAGTTTATAGGTACAAACGCACGCCACTTGGCGCGCTCCCTATGTGAAATGCATGTATATTAATCGTTTTGATCGCTTTGTTGTTCACTTTCCCAGGGTGGAGTACCTTCCACGACGATACCCATGCTGCGGGCAGTACCTGCTACCATCTTCATTGCTGCTTCGATGGTGAAGGCATTGAGGTCGGGCATTTTGTTTTCGGCAATGGCGCGCACCTGGTCCCAGGTAACGGTACCCACCTTGTCGCGGTTGGGGACAGGGGAGCCTTTCTGCAAACCTGCTGCTTCGAGCAATTGGATGGAGGCAGGCGGTGTCTTGATGACAAAATCAAAGGATTTGTCCTTATACACGGTGATGACCACGGGCAACAATTTGCCCATCTGGTCCTGCGTCTTGGCATTAAACCGCTTACAAAACTCCATAATGTTGACCCCCTTCGCACCGAGTGCCGGCCCTACAGGGGGCGAGGGATTGGCTTGTCCGCCTCGCACCATTACCTTGATGATACCGTCTACCTCTTTAGCCATATCGTCATTAAATTATTTGATTGGTGATGCTATGCGATTTTTTCTACTTGAAAGTAATTGAGCTCGACCACTGTACCGCGGCCGAATATCTTGACGATGACTTTGAGCTTTTTCTTGTCTTCCATGACTTCTTTGACATCACCGATAAAATCCTTAAAAGGTCCATCGATGATTTTGATGGTTTCTCCCACGATGAAGGGTTCGGCAATGGCCTCGTCGTGCATAGTAGCTTCGTCAAATTTGCCCAACATGCGATTGGCCTCGCTCTGGGAAAGAGGTGTAGGCTTGTTTTTCTCACCCAAGAAGTGCATCACATTGGGCAGCGAGGTGATGTGTTGTATGATTTCAGGAGTGACGCGCTCCGGGTCCATTTCGATGAGAATATAGCCCGGCAACAAATTGCGCTCGGCCATTACCTTCTTGCCACGCGAGATTTTATACACCTTTTCCGTGTGGACGATGACTCTGCCGACGACATCGTTCCACCCCTGGCGCGCCACTTCGTTTTCGATCATTTCTTTGATCTTCTTTTCCTTTCCACTGATGACGCGCAAGGCGTAGATGCGAAATCGCCCTTCGGATGGTGGTTTGGCCTGCTCGCCCGATTGTATATGTTCGGTATTCATACTCCTAATCGCTACGCTTTAAACGATGGTCATCCAAGGGAATAGATAAAATCCATCACCTGCTTGGATACCAAGTCGAAGAAAAAGATGATAATCGCAAAGATGGCCGAGGCGATGAGCACGACATTGGTCGTATTGATCAGTTGGGGCCATGTCGGCCATGTAACGCGCTCAATCAGCTCCTGGTAGCTCTCTATTATGTACCATTTGATGCGCTCCATACGTCAAAGGCGGTATATGATCGTTGTGTACAATCTCTTTCGATGCAGCGCGGGCAGAAGGACTCGAACCCTCAACCTACGGTTTTGGAGACCGTTGCTCTACCAAATTGAGCTATGCCCGCACGCGAATATGATAAAAGGATAGGGGCTCCGCCTTTACGGAGCTCCTATCCCGTGGTTTTTCGTCTTAGTCGAGAATTTCGGTTACTTGTCCAGCACCTACGGTACGGCCCCCTTCGCGGATAGCAAAACGAAGACCTTTTTCCATAGCGATGCGGCTGATCAATTCGACTTCGATTTCGACGTTGTCGCCCGGCATGACCATTTCAACTCCTTCGGGGAGCTTGACATCGCCAGTGACGTCGGTTGTACGGAAGTAGAATTGCGGACGATAACCCGAGAAGAACGGCGTATGGCGTCCACCTTCCTCTTTGGTCAAGATATACACTTGTGCTTTAAAGCGCTTGTGCGGGGTAATCGATCCCGGAGCGCAGATGACCTGTCCGCGTCGGATTTGCTTTTTCTCTATACCGCGCAGGAGAAGACCGGCGTTATCCCCTGCCTCACCGCGCTCGAGAATTTTGCGGAACATTTCCACACCTGTGACAACCGAGGTGAGCGGTTTTTCTCCTTCTTTTTGGAAACCGACGATTTCTACGGGATCGTTGACTTTGATCACCCCGCGCTCGATACGGCCAGTAGCTACCGTACCGCGACCCGTGATGGAGAAGACGTCTTCGATGGGCATCAAGAAGGGCTGGTCGATGAGGCGTACGGGTTCAGGTATTTCTTCATCGACGGCATTCATCAGTTCCATGATGGCTTTTTCGGCTTCGGGATCTCCTTCGAGAGCTTTGAGGGCCGAACCACGGATGATGCGTGCATTTTCGCCGTCGAATCCGTACTGATCCAACAATTCGCGTACCTCCATTTCGACCAGTTCGAGCATCTCTTCGTCGTCGACGAGATCTACTTTATTGAGGAAGACGACGATTTTGGGCACGCCTACCTGACGCGCCAAGAGAATGTGTTCGCGAGTTTGAGGCATAGGTCCATCGGTAGCTGCGACGACGAGGATGGCCCCATCCATCTGAGCGGCACCGGTGACCATATTCTTCACGTAGTCGGCATGTCCCGGACAGTCTACGTGAGCATAGTGGCGCTTTTCGGTTTCGTATTCTACGTGTGCGGTGTTGATGGTGATACCGCGCTCCTTTTCTTCTGGTGCCGCATCGATAGAGTCGTAATCTTTCTTTTCCGCAAGGCCCTGTTTGGAAAGCACGTAAGTAATCGCAGCGGTAAGCGTGGTTTTACCGTGGTCGACGTGACCGATGGTTCCGATGTTCACATGTGGTTTGGTTCTTTGAAACACTTCTTTAGCCATCGTACTTGAATTTTACTGTGTTACTAAAATTTTTGTGGTTTTACTCTGCAGAGCCAATGAAGGGATTTGAACCCTTGACCCCTTCCTTACCATGGAAGTGCTCTACCCCTGAGCTACATTGGCTTGCCTAAGAGCGGGAGACGAGACTCGAACTCGCGACCCTCAGCTTGGAAGGCTGATGCTCTACCAACTGAGCTACTCCCGCATTGTGGGGGCGGTAGGATTCGAACCTACTCAGCACGAAGCACCAGATTTACAGTCTGGCCCGGCTCTCCAACTCCGGCGCGCCCCCGACTCCTCCGAGCCGATGGAGGGACTCGAACCCCCGACCCGCTGATTACAAGTCAGCTGCTCTACCAGCTGAGCTACATCGGCAAGCCCTCGCCATTTTTTCAATGCCAAAGCCCACTTTCTGGGCTCCCGCTCAAAAAGTGAACGCAAAGATACTACAAATTTTTTATTTCATACCCCACCAAGTGCGTTTTTCTCATATCACCCCCTGCGCCAACATCGCATCCGCCACCTTTATAAACCCTCCTATATTGGCTCCCTTGACGTAATCCACTCGCCCATCCTTATCAACACCAAATTCCACACATCGTTCATGAATGCGCTTCATAATTTTGCGCAAATATCCATCGACCTCCTCACGCGTCCAGCTCATCCGCATGCTGTTTTGCGTCATCTCCAACCCCGATATCGCCACGCCACCCGCATTTGACGCTTTGCCCGGTACGTAGATCACCCCCGACTCCTGAAACACCTTCGAAGCCTCCAACGTCACCGGCATATTGGCCCCTTCCACTACCATGCGCACGCCGTTACGCACCATCAGCCCCGCCGTATGCGTATTGATCTCGTGTTGCGTGGCGCATGGAAAGGCATAGTCCGCTTGGATACCCCATGGCTGCTCGCCTTCTAAATAGATATACCCGTATCGCTCGGTAAATTCCTCCAGCGTACACTTTCGCTCAAACTTGTGCTGTTTCAACCACTGCAACTCCTCCATGCGCATGCCTTTCGGCATGTACGCCGTGCCCTTGCTATCGGACACAGTGAGGACTACCGCACCTTCCTCAATGAGTTTTTCAGCCGTGTGTAAGGCTACATTGCCCGCTCCCGATACGAGACATTGCTTTCCTTCCAACTCCATGCCGTGATAGGCCAATACCTCTTTGGCAAAGTACACACAACCATAGCCCGTCGCTTCGGGACGGATCATGCTCCCCCCAAATTCCATACCCTTGCCGGTCAATACTCCCACGTGCAAGTGTGTCAACTTTTTGTACTGTCCATACAGATATCCGATCTCCCTCTGGCTGACACCGATATCTCCCGCCGGCACGTCAAAATCCGGCCCCACATAATGAAAAAGTTCGTTCATATACGCCTGACAAAAGAGCATGATGTCGATGTCGTTGAGCTCTTTGGGATCGATGTCTGCACCGCCTTTGGCGCCTCCCATGGGCAGCGTGGTCAGGCTGTTTTTAAACACCTGTTCAAAGGCGAGAAACTTGACCACATCTTCCGATAGGCTCGGATGAAACCGCAGACCTCCCTTATAAGGGCCAATGGCGTTGTTGAACTGAACGCGATAACCCCGATTGACACGCACACGCCCCTCGCTATCCAACCACGAAATGCGAAAGCGTATGATCCTATCGGGCTCGACCATGCGCTCCAACAGACCCTTGCCGAGGTACTTGGGATGCGCATTGACAAAGGGGATAATCGTCTCGAGAAACTCCTCCACCGCCTGAACAAACATCGGCTGATGCGCGTAACGCTGCTTCAACTCTCCGATAAAAGCCTCCGTGTCGTAGGGAGCTTTGCGCGATTTCAACACCGGATCCACCATAGTTTCAATCCATTGGGTCAAGTGCACGCGCAAAGGTATGCCCTTGTTCGTAATTTTTTCAAACTTTTTGCCATTTTTTCTACACCTACTTCCTGTGCCCTAACATTTCACAGTCAATACCCCCATAAGTGGGTTGGATGCACAAGTACGACAGGATATTACCCTATATAAAACGGTGCGCTCTTAAGTAGCTATTAGATTCATCGAATGCATCTATGGATTTATCTACGGTATAAAACCGTTCACCGCATGTACTATTTCATGCAGGATAAATCTACTACGATTTCATACCGCTCTACGACCAAGCGAATACTATTCCTACCACTAAAAGGGTAAGTCGTCGTCTGTATCTGCCGTTTCGTCATCGGGGGCAGTCTGCTCACTCAATGGAGGCAAATCATCCACCGTATTTCCTGCAAAAGTTTCGACGCGCTCAATGCGCCAGGCATTGAGATTGTTAAAGTACCGACCGTTCCACTCCTTGCCGTAAATGTCGAAATAGACCTGCACCATTTCACCCTCTTCAAAAGAGTCGATGAGGGAACAGCGATCCTGACTCAAGCGAAAGGCAATGTAATTGGTAAACGTCCCCCGATCGATACGTAGGACAAACTCGCGCAGACGAAAGTTTTCGGTCTTTTGCTCCGCTGGGAATACTTTGTGCAATATGCCTTTGACTCGAAAGCCTCTTCCTTCCATGTGCTTGCTATGGTTTGGGCTCGATGAGCACCATCTTCCTGGTCTGAGTAAAGCCCTTCGTACGGAGTTCGTAATAGTACACGCCGGGGCCATTGAGCTCGTCGTAGCGGATGACAAAATCATGGCGTCCGCGCTCAACCCGGGTTTGCTTGACAAGAATTTGTTGACCTTCGGTGGTATAAACGTGTAAGCTGACTGCCATGTCCGTCGGAACGATGTACCCAATGTTGGTCGTATGCTTGAATGGGTTGGGCTCGTTTTGGAGTAAAATGACGGACTCTACAGCACGCTGGAGCTCGATGCGATAAGTTTGAAGTGTTGCATCGTACATCTCGGGCTTCAATCGACCACTCTGCAGATGGACCGAGGACATCCATTGCTCGATGTCGTCGGAGCGCACGACGAGCTCAAACCACACCTGTCGCCCTGAAAGTGCGATGGGATTCGCCGGGGTGGTCCAACTCATGCGCAGCTCTCCATCTGAGGGCAGGAAGAATTGGTCTTCGTCGATGGGGAGCGTCGCAGATTCGACACGTACGATTTCACCCCACTGCGGACGATACTTCAATGCCAATTGGTATCCCGAGAGCTGCATGTCCGCATCGGTGTAAAATCGGACGCGATAAGTCTCTTTCCCATCGATCTTGTATTGCATCTGCAAGGTGATGGTGGGCAGGGCACGCGCATGCCCATCATCGTCTAATCGCGCATCACCAGAGACATCACCTACTTTGATGGCGAGGAAATCCGCATCCATGACGGAATGATCGAGTTGTGCCATTTCGTACATCTCTGGGAATGGCCACGGCTTTCGGGGATTTCTGAACCGATGATCGCGCTGTACAAAGCGCCACGAGCTATTGCCGATCCACCCAAAGCCGCGCTTTCTACCCAGAATGATACTGCGCAGAGCGGCAATATCGGCTACACTGATGTCTTGATTGTTGTTGACATCGGCAGCAATGAGCTGATATGGGGTTTGCAACATCTTACGGCCAAGAATGTGGTTTTGGATAGCCACCAGATCACGTGTACTGACACCGAGGAGCGGCTTCCAATTGCTGGTGGGACGTATGACGTAGTTGTCGCCTTTGACCATATTGCGGAAGCTATATCGACCGCTGCTATCGGAAAGTTGCATGCTGGCGTATTGGTCGTTGTGGTCCATATGCACCTGCACGCCCGGGAGTCCTTTCCTGTCGTTGAGGTTGAACACCGTTCCAGCGATGGACACATTGACTCCCGAACAGGCATCCTGATTGTCTTGTATTTCGACGATGACTTCGCAATAGTCTTGATTGCCGTCCTTGTCGGTCACCCACATTTGCACGCTGTTGGTACCTAAGTCATCGCATGTAAAGACGCGCGATTGTTCTGCAGTGTCGCTGCTAAAGGAGAAGATCAAATCTTCTGCAGCTGTGCAATTGTCAAAGCTACCGGCATCAAGATCCTTCGCCCATACCTCAATCGCTCCACTCGCAGGCATCACTACCGTCACAATGCCGTCCTCACAGTACGGCGTCGGAGCCTTGCAATCTCGAACCTCAAATACCAACGTACATACACCCACATTGCCGCAGCCGTCTTCCACAAACCACTGGATCATGTGCTCGCCCACAGGATACGTGCCGCTCGCACTCGTCGGATCCTGCTCATTGTCCGCCCACGGATTGTCAAAGTCCGCTGCCGACTCGCCAGGTACCGCCTTGCCCACATACACATCGTACGTGCCGTACTTGCCACTGCCATCGTC
>WFXH01000070.1 GCA_015490715.1 Saprospiraceae bacterium
CGATATAGTTCTATTTTACAGATACGTTCATCGCACTATGATCTACAAAAATAAAAAAGGACTGCCGTCTGACAGTCCTTTTTATTGTCGCTGTCGATATTGGTTTTCGCACTACTTCTTCGTCAGGATAATCGTCTTGGGAATTTGTGGTACACCACAGCCACCGTCCTTGAAGTAGTCGATGATGTTGATGCGTATTTCCGAGTCGTCGTTGATATCAATGGGCGCAGGATCTCCTGGTCCAATGATGATGTTTCCGTTGCCACATCCAGCACCAGAATCGAACGTTTCAAAAACGGTGACATCACAGACGATGTCAAAAACGACAAGGGCATCTAATGGGAAGGCATTTGGTAGCCAAGTGGTAGTAAACTGACGTTTAGTAGAAGACCCCGGAATGGTAGTAAGCATTACCTCGCCCTTTAAAAAGGGGTAATCAAATCCCTGTTGAGCATTTGCATCATCTGCATATTCCAAGTTGTACAGCCCAACAAATTGGTTATCATCTAGCGGACAGGTCAACTTTACAGAATAGGTAAAGAAGGCTTGAAAAGCCCTGCCACGCACTGTCGGCGACGAGTTGGCAGCAGAGTAACTGTACTCCTTGCCACCATCATTGATCACCACTGTGTGAAAGAAGTGCACTTGATCACCAGCTACCAGATCACTTTCGTTGAGGCCAAAGAAATTCATAATATCGGTCAGGGGTATGGTGATTTCCAATCCTTTGTTTTCCCCAACATCGATAAACTGACTGCTTTCGATTTCCTTATACAGCGCACGGTCTTTTTGCACGTTTTCACCATCATAAGAGGCCTCGATGATGTACTTGGTGACGAGTTTGCCTTTGTCCTTATCCACGAAGGCGATCTTGTACTGAAACGCCGTGGTTCCTACATTTTGGAGATCGTACTCTCCCGTGATGAGTTCTACCAGCTTTGGATAGGCACCAATAGTGGCCTTTTCGAAGGTCAACACAGGGCCTTTGGTCTCATCTCGACATGCTGTCATGACAAGCAATGCCCCTGTCAATGCCCATACCCATTTTTGCATATTCAGTAGTTTTTTCATGATTGTCAGATTTTATTGATTTGATATTACTCGCTTTTAATTTTAACGCAGTGGATCCGGATTGGCATCCCAGAACACTTTCACAGCCATACTGGGTTTTTGCGACACATTGGCATTGAGGTTTGCCGAATTTGCTGGATACCATAGCGACCGCGGAAATACGGCGTTTTGCGCGAGGTTTGGATCAATCAGCGGCGGCATATTGTTTGGTCTTGCTGTGCGGCGATACATATTGTATCCCTCAATGCCGTTGCCGAAGGCCGCGATCAAAAATTCCTTGATGATGACGTCGAGTTTGTCCGCAGAATTATTGTACAATTCCATGACTTTATTGACGTACCACTCATTGAGCGTATCGAGGCCATCGATATAGGCCTCCTTAGCAGTAACTTTTTCACCAGTTGCAGGATCCTCACCTACCACATATTCGAGCTCGGATTGTGGAATGATACTAAGAGAAAACGACTGCACCTTATTGAGCGATTCCTCTACAGCACTCTTGAGCAGTTCAGCAGGATCTTCTCCTGTATTGGCGGTCAAGGCCGCTTCTGCACGCATGAAGAGCACAAACGATTTCAACAGGATGGGCTGGATACCCTGCCCTTTTGCTCCGAGCTTACCCTCTTCTTGGGTATACCGGGCCGAATTGTTGTCAAACGAACCACCTGCAGGATACACGCCATAGGTGGTGCGCACCGGTCCATCGGGTGGGATACCCGAGCCGTTTCCATGATCACGGCCAAAGTACCCATCGACGGAGGCGATACAATACGGCAGTCGAGGATCTACTTGCAAATAGTGATCAAAGGATCCCGGAGGCAAGGGCTCAAAGGGCGTCTTGGTGAGCACACACTCCCATACGTTGGGATCCTCATCCTCGAGATTGAGATCCTGGCGGTAGAAGTAAAAGCGGATGCGTGGATCCGTAAAGTTGCTGTCTTTTTCCCAGCGCATGAGCCACATCAGGTAGTTGCTCATATAATCGCCATCCGACGACTCATACCAGTTAGCATATAGAGGATGGCGCGAATCGGGAGCTGCACGGTTGGTTCCGTATTGGAACTGAAAGTCTTCAAAATTGTCGAGGTATCCTCCTTCGACGATTTCCTTGATCTTCTGACCTGCATCAGGGTCAACCAGCCTGGTATTGTTGTATATGCGCACCATCAAGGCATAGGCAAGAGCCTTCCACTTTTGCGCATCGTTGCCGTAGAAGAGATCCGTCACGACGTTATCGGTCTGTGCATCGCCAATGGCTTCGACGGCGGATTGGAGCAACTGAAGCGCCGCAGCATACACATCTTTACCCGGATCGACCTTTGGAGCAATGTTGTTGCTTCCCTGGATGGCTTCGGAATACGGTACATCGCCAAAGAGATCGACCAGGGTCGTAAGCACATAACTCTCGATGATCATGGATCCTCCCACTGCTATCGGCGACTCGATGCCCTTTTGTTCTACAATCTCGCGCACCTTGCGCGCATCGGGAATGACATTCGCATATGCTAATCGCCACATTGTATTAAAAAACTCTGGTTTGAAAGCTTCGCGATAGCTTTTCCCCCAAGTCAAAGCTTGTTCTCGGGAAAGCTGAGAGGTCACATCCCATGTAGATTCAATGAAGGCTACAAAGTCAAGTTGCACGGAGTTAAACAGGTTTTCGACCGTAGCCTTGTCGGGAGAGGGGTTATTGGGGTCATCGTTGATGTTTAAATCGAAGTTTTCCGCACACCCAACCATTCCAAGGACAAGGATCGGTACGATGAGCTTTTTTATCCACGCTTTCATATCTGAGATTTTTAGATTTTTTTTCATCATCACACTACATTTAATCCCTTTAGAGGGCTTAGAACTTCACATTGACGGTGACACCAACGCGTCGAGCAGTGGGGCCAGTCAAGTAATCGAATCCCTGACCGTTGCCCACACCGATACTCAAGACCTCGGGATCGAAGTTGATACCTTTCGGGAAGTTGACGGCCTTGTACCAGA
>WFXH01000071.1 GCA_015490715.1 Saprospiraceae bacterium
CGACATCTGTGAGCAGCGCCGAACGGGCCGGGCCAAGGCATGGGCTACCAATCTGGGCAGCACTTTTCTGGGCACCATCTGGCTGAATGAAGTGGCCGATGCCAACGGCCGCATAGCCCTCATCGTGGGGCGTTTCGACCTCACACATTGGATCAACGGCACGTTGGTGCGCTCCCTCGCCGTGCGCACACCCACTGGCCAAAACGGCCATACCGCAGACCAGGTCGCCAAAAATCCCTCCTTCGCCCGACTGCGCCGCATCTGGGAGACCACCCGCCGCTTCTGGCAAGACGTCGCCCCCACCGACACCCCTCCCAAGGAATTGCTGGATTTCTCTAGCCGCAACGATTTGAATATTGATACTCTTTGGGATGGTCCTTTAAGCCTGGAAAAATCTCTAATAGGGGAGATTATCGGAAAAGCCGGACCAAGACTTATTATTCGCGGAAATTGGAGACTTCACCGGCGAGGAGAAAAAGTGGCACATTACCACGCTTATCAGCTACGACTAGGCCGAGTCAAGATCGGAGTGTTGTGGGACCCGAGGTGTCGTGGTTTTATTACCTTGGAGAACTTGGTCTACATCGCGAAACAACTCGGTTATAAACCTCCCAAGCCCGAATCAAGTAAAGAGGCTCGCAAGGATGAAGAACGTAAGTTTCTTAATCGCTGGGCCGCTGATATCTTGCGCCAGGAAATTCAACAACATAGTCTCATCCTCGAAGAAACTACAGTGTACGGTGATCGTAGTCGGGAGTTGGGCGCAATTGACCTTCAAGAAGTGGAGCTGTTACATGAATCATATGTTCCCGTAGTCCCCATCCTCACGAATCCTCTCACCTTTATGGCCTTGGTACCCGCCGATAAAGCCATGGACGTGATCCAAGCCATCAAGGCCAAATACGAGCGCGAAATGGGCAAGGTGCGCAACCGCCTGCCCCTCCACCTCGGTGTCGTCTTTGCTCCTCGACGTCAGCCCCTGCGGGCCCTGCTCGATGCGGGGAAAAAAATGCTGAACCAACCCGCCACACCCCTCGTGTGGAACGTGCGCTGCGCAGCGCGCAAGCAAATCGATCGAGGTGACAGATTGCCACAAGCCTTCAGGCAGGACCAAAACGGCCAATTCAAGGAGTGGTACGAAATCCATATGGAACATCCGCAAAAGGACAAAATGCTCACCTGGCACGTACCCGCCTGTATGGGCGACGGTCAGACGGAAGACCATTGGTATCCGTATGCCTTTCTCGCATCGGAATCAGAACCAAACGGACGCAACCGCTATTTCAAATCGGATAGGGGCAACCCGTGGCAGGCTTCCCACTCCTGGCTCGTCCACGTGGGAGAACTCACGTTGGACGACAAAATATACTTTACCCCCGCCACGTTCGATTTTGAGTTTCTCGACGCAAACACCCGCCGCCACGAAATCTGGTACGACCGGCAAGGGCGACGCCCGCTCCGACGGCCCAGACCATACCTGTTGGACGAAATCGACCAACTGAAAGAGGCATACCAGTTGCTGAACGACTACTTCGAGCGCACCCAGTACTACGCCCTCGTTCAGGAGATAGAACGCAAACGCGAAGAGTGGTTCGGTGAAAACGGGCTGGAAGCGTCTGTAGAGGATCCGGCTTTCCAGCGATTTGTGGAAGATGCTTTCCGCAATGCCCACACACGTCGTGGAAAGACAATTCGCGCTGAGGATATCAAGAGACTAAGCGATTGGGCAGTTCGAGGGTATCTGCGCGATGCGATCGAACTTTATCAGAAAATTCTTAAATTGTAGCGTTATGGCTCATGCTCCAGATGTACACTTGCACTTGTTGATGACGCTAGACCCCGTCCATGTGGGCACGGGTGGCTACCGCTTGGGCAGGGTGGACAACAGCATTGTACGCGAGCCGGGGACCAACGTGCCCAAAATACCCGGCACCGCCCTACACGGTGCCATACGCCAGTACGCGGCGCACCGATACGGCAAGCCCCAATGTGCTGGACAAAAAGACCATTGTGCTCGACCTACCTGTCCCATTTGCTACACCTTTGGATCCATTGCCGGAGACAGAGCGAATGCCGGTGTAGTCGCTATCAGCGATGCGAGAATAGTCCTATTTCCTGTGTATTCCATGTTCGGCCCCGTATGGGTAACCACGCCTGAGCGTTTAAAGAATTCGGAATTGATGGATGAGAGGAATGATTCCTTGAATATAGAGGAGGATAAAGCGATATGGAGCAATCGCTTAACC
>WFXH01000072.1 GCA_015490715.1 Saprospiraceae bacterium
CCGACATGCTCCACAAAAAATCTCTTCCAATAATGACCTTGACAGACCACCACACGACATTGCCCAAATACCGCCTTTGCATATCGACGAAACGTCGCCGAGCGATGCACATCATCGATCAAATGACCCGACCGCGGCGCAAACACCACACGCGCACCACTCCACCGTGCAACCAACGCCATAAGACCCTTTTCTACAAAACTCCATCCGTACGACGAAAACAAGAGCACAACCTGAGGCCGACGCCGCACCAAAAGCCACACTAATCGTCCAAGACGACCTAAGCCCGCAATAAGCCTCGCATAAAATGGTCGACGGCGAGCAGGTACAGCAGTAGTGTCGAGCAGCACAAAATCAACCATTTCACGCAAAGGTGATTGCAACAATGCCCTGCATGCATAGGCCTGCCCTCCCCAGTATTGCCCCGAAGGCAAAGCAGTAAAGCTCCCCACAAAGAGCACCACCGGACGACCAGTACTTACAGGCGTACGCGATACTCTTCCATCCATAGGGTCAAATGCAGAAGCTTCCAGAGCAGGAATCCATAATCGACTTTTCCTGCTCGATGCTGATGCACGACTCTTTCGATTGCGGATTGATCGTATAGCACGTCCCTCAACCGACTGTCGAAAAGGCGCTGTCGGAGGTACGCATAAAGTGGTCCGCGCAACCACTGCTTGTACGGCACGCCAAAGCCCTTTTTCGGAGCATCCAAGACGGCATCATCGACGATCCCGCGCAGCGCTTCGCGCAACAGGTACTTGGTCCTGCCCCACCGCAACTTAACTGAAGAGGGCAAGCTCATGGCGTATTCGGCCAGGTCATGGTCCAACATGGGAACTCGAGCCTCAATGCCATTGGCCATGGTGCTCTTGTCGACCTTTTCTAAAAATTGAAACGGCAGGAGAATTTGCGCGTCGATCCAGAGCATGATTTGCGATGGATCTCGTAACCATGCGATTCGCTCATAGAGCTCTTCGTAGTACCCAAACGGATTGTATTGCTCCATAGCTCTCCTCCACTCGGGCCGAAACACGCGCAAAGGGCTCTCCTCCTCCCGCTCTTCCGTCAAAAGTTTGGCGTACATCCGTCCGCGCTGTGCTTCAAAAATAGCCTTGAAGCGCTCGACTTTGCGCCTCTTATCGTAAGGAGAGAGCCATCGCAAGTAATGCAAAAATCGAAACAACTTCCTCCACCAGCGAGTATATCGAAGCATGGCATAGCGTCGATAGCCGCCAAACATTTCATCTCCACCATCGCCCTGAAGCACCACTTTGACACGGCCTTTGAGCTCCGCGCTCATCAGGTAAAGAGGTATGTTCGCTGCATCACTAAAGGGTTCGTCGTGGTGGCGCACCAGCGTTTCAATCACAGGGATGAGCGACTTGCCTTGAATGTAGATCTCCATATGCCGACTGCCGATTTGCTTAGCTGTGCGTGCGGCTGTTGCCAACTCACTGCGCCCCTCATCGAAGTCAAAAGACGCCGTAAAGGTCTGCAGGAGACCGTGATATTCCCGCGAAGCCAATACCGCTACTGCCGTTGAATCAATGCCCCCGCTTAAAAACACGCCTACCGGCACATCGCTCATCAGCTGTCGTCGTACCGCAGCACGCAAGTGCGTGCGCACCTGTGCGACCGCTTCTTTCACCCCTACAGAACGCCGTACCTGGACATCACGGTCCACGCGCCAGTAAAACCCTGTCCGTATCCCCCCTTGCCCATCGATCTTCAACCACTGACCAGGCAATAACTTGTACACTCCACGATACATCGTGCGCTCGGCCATGGCATAGCCGTAGTACATAAATTCGTGCAGTGAGCGCACATCGATCTGTGGTTCGACATATCCAGTCGCCAAAAGAGCCTTGATTTCTGAGCCAAAGAGCAACCGTCCACCGGCGAAGCTATAGTATAGTGGCTTGACACCAAAGCGGTCGCGTACGAGGGTCAGAGTGCGCTTCTCCGTATCATACAGCGCAAGCGCAAAGATTCCGTTGAGCCGAATCCATACCTTCTCTCCCCATTCCAAATAGGCAGCCAATAGCGTCTCGGTATCCGAAGTGCCGCGAAAGAGATAGCCCTTAGACTGCAAGACCGCGCGGAGCTCGGGATGATTGTATATCTCCCCGTTGTAGCTCAAGACATATCGCCCGCACGGCGAATGCATCGGCTGATGACCCATAGGACTGAGATCCACCACGCTCAATCGCGTATGGACCATCACAATCTCCAGCCGTTCAAAGACACCAGCGTCATCCGGACCTCGATGCGCAAGCACCCGCTGGATCTTCGTCGTAAGATGCCTCGGTACCCGGTCAACTGTGGAAAAAATCCCTGCAACTCCACACATTCCTCTCTACAATGTGAGCTCCCTCAAGAGTTGTTCATAATCATCCACCATTCGGGCAGGGGAAAAGAGCGCTCGTGCCTTGGTCATCGCGTGTCGGCTCATCTCACGACGCTGCTCGTCTGTCAGCTGTATAAAACGCTCCACCACCAGGGCAAGAGCCCGTGCATCCCCTGCTGGAAAGAGCAAACCGTCGATGCCGTCCTCAATGATGCGGGTATGATCCAGACAACAACCGACAATACATGGCATCCCCAACCACATCGCTTCACACAACACATTGGGCAAACCCTCCACCTCCGAAGCAATGAGCAAAGCATCGTGATGGAGGTATTCATCTACCATTGCCTCCGTAACTCCCTTCCATCGCCATCTCTGCTCCAGACCATACTGCTTAATACGCTTATCCATCGTACGGCGATAACGCAAGCGTTTGCGTTCCTCATATTGCGCACCCACCCAGTCAATGGTAAAATCGATTCCCCGGCTCTGTAGAATTCGCATCGCATCGACGATTAAAAGCCCGTTTTTATCCGCCCCTACAGACCCTACAACCAATAGTCGGACGGGACGATGCAGCACTGCAGGATGGGATCGAACTTCTCCCAGGTCGACAGCATTGTAAATGGTCCGCCATTTCTGCGATACACTGGGCTGATACCTCTGCCAGCGCAGCCGCTCGTGATGCGCGTTGCTCACTATGGCATCGGCCTGGCGATTCGTCCATTGCATGAGCACTTTCCTCCACAGAGAAAGCCGACGGAAATCCGTCTTCGATCGATATCCGATGAATACCTTAGGTGCCCTCTTCAAGCCAAGGCGTGCAGCAAGCGCATAGAAATTTGGCGTGTGCAGATAAGACAACACCACATCGTACCGATACCTTACGTATAACCCCCTCAACCCTCGAATAACCTCCCATCCCAGACGCGTGCGCTTGCGCAGCTCCCTTATGGGAATTCCCGCCCTTCGCAAATCTTCACCGAAGAAGTCCATGGGATAATACCGCGCCACTTCCACGACGTGACCCCTCTCTTTTAATGCTTTTGCCAAGATGCGCAACTGATTCTGGGCACCTCCAGGCCCAAGGCTGTCGATGAAGAGCAAGATTTTACGCCGAGACATTCTCCTTACCTCCGCCTTGATATTCAGCCACCAAACGAAAGTGGCTCATCGTCAGATAAGCCATCACTGCATTGTTGAACAACCATCTTCCCAATCTCCCTAAGACGTTGGGACTCGTCCAGTCAATGCTCTGGGTTCTAAATCCGACCTCTTCGAGCAATTGCCCCCAGAGTTGCGGTGATTGGTGTTTGTACCACTCAATACTCGGTAACAACGGATTGCGCAAGCCCAAATCTCCAAAGACATTGCGGCGCGCACAGTCGGCAATGACGAGCTCCGTACCCGACCGACTGATCTGTGCAAGATGTATAAAAAACTGCCGATAATACTCCCGCGCCGCCTCATCCCTATCAAGCACCGCACAAGCCTCCTCATCGATGTGATTGATCGAATTGTGCATCATTATGATATCAAAACATCCACCCTCTGTTGCAACAAATTCCTCCACCACTCGTGGAACAAACCGTATAGGCCGCTCTGGCCGTATGGCTTTTAATAGTCTCTCAAAAGTAGTCTGCGTATCCGATCGACTCCCCGCCAATTGCGGCTCGAGCACAATCACCTCCGACGCCCCGTGCGTAATGCAATACAGCGCATACAAGCCATATCCACCACCCACGTCCAAAATGCGTTTGCCCTCGATGTCGATACCTTTGAGAAACTGATGTTCCAAATAAAATCGCAACCGCTTCGGCCTCGGATGGGCTCCCAACTTTTGTATAACTGTATAAAATCGCTCGCCAGCGTTCATGACTCCACTTGATCCACTAAGGCGTAAATCAACGCCCAAAAACCCACGACAAATTTATGGGCCAACAGAGAATGCGTAGAAAGGGAGTGTACACCCACTACAAAGACAAACCACACGACCAAAAGGGATTCCGGATATGCCAAATGCCGCGCTTTCCAGAGCGGCCAGAGTATCAGCCACAGATAAAGCAACATCACTCCAACCCCTGCCTCTCCCGCAACCTTCAAGTACATATTGTGCACGCCGTGATCAGGACTCGTGCGAAACACGCCGCCCTTGCTCAACGCCTGCAGACCATGTCCCAATAGGGGTCTCTCAGCAATGTAGCGAAGAGCTTCTTTGAAGATCCCCGCGCGCATTGCCGTCGTCTGATTGTCAAATTGCCCTTTCTCTACCAATACGCGCATCGTATCCACACGACGCTTCTGCACGGAGTCCAACCGGTCGTACACCTTCATGACCACGTACGGCACAATGCCCAATGCGAATACGACAAAAAAGGCCAACCAAGCGTATTCTCTGGGTTGGACCAACAAGCCGTATCTCCGCACACTGCGCATCAAAAAATACACCGCCGTAACCATCCACAATCCCGCATTAACTGCGATGGCAGTGCGCGAAAAACTTATCACCGCACCATAGGTGCTCAGCAACACAAGTACCAATGCTGCCACCTGCCAACGCCGCGTACGCAAAAACCAGTACATCGCCAATATCCACGTCAGATTCGCCTGCATGCCCGTCTCATTGGGGTTGCCAAAAAATCCCAGCGTGCGCGACTTTTGATACGCAAACTTCAACAGCTGCCGCAAACCCAAATAATCCTCCATCACCCCTGCCAATAGCGTAACGACAAATAAAACCGTAAATGCCCGCCATATCTCATCGCTCCTTCCCAATTGAAAACTCCTATACACATACCCATATACCGCAGTAAACACGATGACCGCCGTACCCACTTGACGCACACCGAGCATCATACTCCCCGCTGTCCATATCCCACGATCATAATGCCATAAGGCAGAAACCATCCCTATCACTAAAAAAAACACCACAAACACGACAAACCAAAAAAAGGAATGCCTCCATCCGATATAGGGTGGAGGTGTCAAAAACCACAACACCACCGAAAAGAGCAAAATCAGTGGAGAGGCCACGGCACTGGTGCCTGTGTAATTCAGCAGGATGGCATTAATGTTGAAAAAAATCAACAAACCCAAGCCCCAAAAACTCACTCGCGCGAGAGTCTTTCTGGAGAGCTTCCAGGCATATGTATGCACATCACTCTGCACGTGCTCTTACTTTTGGGCAAGTACAGACAAAAATACCTCTTCCATCGCAGCCGCACTTCGAGCTGCGGACCATTGTATGACCTTCTCCCTACCGTAATGGAATTGCTCCCACCGCTCGTACATTTTACGCAATCCCCTTATGATCTCCTCTTCGCAATGGGGCACGGCCACCCCCAAGTTATGTTTTTCGATCCACTCGGCTACTTCTCCTCCTCCTACACAAAACATGGGCTTCATCGCTGCGAGATAGTCGTAAAACTTGCCGGGGATAAACATTTCATACTCCTTACCGATTCCATTAATCAATAGCGCAACGTCTGCATGTTCCAGCATTGCAATCGCCTCTTGCCGCGATACAGGTGGCCAACATCGCACCACCTCTTCCAATCCGTGGGCTCTGATCAATGGTTGGAGCCCGTCAGCTCCATGCCCTACCAGTACAAGCTCGTATTGCCTTCCAAAGCGATGGATATAGTCGGCTAAAGCGCGAAGCAAAACGCGGGGATGACGCGCACCGTACAGCGCACCCGTATAAATCATCTTCAATTTTTGCGAACGCTTCCCAGTCTGTAAGCGCGTGAGTATAGCATCTTCGTCCACTCCATTGTAGACCACATAGCTCTTCGCTCGAATAAAGG
>WFXH01000073.1 GCA_015490715.1 Saprospiraceae bacterium
AATCCCGGCTACCAAAAGGGATTCAAAGAACTCAAACCCTCCACCCGACAGCGTTTCGTCTCCCTGAGCTTCAACTACCCCGATCCCAATAAAGAAGCCGAAATCATCGCCAACGAAAGCCACATCGACCCGCAAACCGCTCGTCGATTGGTCAAAATCGCCAATAAAATCCGAACTCTCACCGAGCTGGGGCTGGCCGAAACGGTCTCTACCCGCCTGCTCGTCGACGCCGGCAAACTAATCCACACCGGCCTCAACAAACGCCTCGCCGTCCACACTGCCGTCATCGAACCCCTCACCGACGACCCCGATACACTCGAAGCCATGAAAGACATGGCCGACCTGATGATCTGATGAGAGTGGAGTCAACCGTATGAAATCGTGGAACTAGACCAATTAATTTTCCAAAAGGTCGCAAACTACCTGTCCCACCGACGCACGGAAGATCCCGTTATCAAAGCACGAACTATACACCTCGATGAGCACCGCAACAAACTCCTCCTCATCGCACGTGCCCTCTGCGGTGAAGCCGTCGACATCGCCCCCTCGGAACGCGAAGGCGGATGGAAAGACCACATCCTCTTCCTCCCCGAAAAGATGCACCTCTTTCCCGATAGCCGTACCAACCTCCTCTATTACTACTACCGCATCTTCTTCCTGGCCGTCCAACGCACATTGGGCCTCAACTTCGACCCCTCTCACAGCGACTCTTCCACAGAATCCGCTCAGACAATGGCTCGGAAAACAGCCCCCATCGTGCTCAAACAACTCTTTAGTGAATATCCCACCCTCCAACGTATCCACAACGAACTCCTCCGCAAGCTACCACGACAGGATAAAAAAGGCCGCCCTATATCCCCAGACACTTCCTGGCTCTACGGGCGATGGATGAAAAACGACCTCCTCCCCACCGCAACCCCTGATCTTTTGGCCAACAACGACAACCACTCCCAAACTCCGAATCCTGAAGACCACCCCATCACCACCACCCTCAAGGCCAAACACGCCGATGAAATCGAAGTCATCCAGGTCGACCGAGAAAAACAAGCGCAATATACCCTCACCCACAACTTCGAAAAAGTCGAAACCGTCGACGAATTTGACGGCACATGGAGAGATTTCGACGGCGACGATGCCCTCGAAGACGAGAGCAATGCCCTAAGCCAACTGCGATTGAGTAAAGTCGTACGCGTCGACGACCCCGTTCATTCCGTATATCAAGCCGAATTTGTAACATCAGCGACGATCGCCGAGTGCAAAGACCAACAGGCCGAAGCATTCCACCTCCGCTACGACGAATGGGATTACCGAAAGCGCAGCTATAAACCCGCCTACTGCAAGGTCTATCCCACCATTTTGCAACAGTCGGATACCTCGTACTACACTCTCACCCTCCAACACCACCGCCGAACACTGACAGACCTGCGTAAAATGTTCGCACGCCTATACAATGCATACAACCAACAACATCGCGCGAGCCACGGCGAACACCTCGATATCGACGCCCTCACAGACCTCTTCGCCGACCTACAGGCAGGACACACCCCCGACGAGCGCGTCTATATCAGCTCCCGTAAGCGCAACAGACAACTATCCATGCTCTTCCTACTCGACTTTAGCCTCTCCAGTGATGGCTATGCCCACGGCAACCGCATCATCGACGTCGAAAAACAAGTCTCCATTCTCTTCGGAGAAGTCCTCCACGAATACGGCATCGACTTCCAAATAGACGGCTTCTTCTCACGTACACGTAACCACACCAGCTATATCACACTCAAGGCCTTCGACGAACCTTGGCACACGGGCAAAATGCGCATCGGCGCAGCCCAACCTGCGGGATACACCCGTATTGGCGCCGCCTTACGTCATGCCGCATCCCTCCTCCATCGGCGCCCCGCGCGAAACAAAAAATGGCTCATCCTTCTCTCCGACGGCAAACCCACCGATTACGACCGATACGAAGGTCGATACGGTATCGAGGATATCAAACAAGCGCTCCGCGAAATGCGTCAACAAGGCATCGACAACTTCGCCCTCGCCATCGAAGAACGCGCCAAATACTACCTTCCCCAAATGTTTGGCCCCAATCACTACAATATTCTTTCCAGCCCCCGTGAAATGGTACACGCCCTGGCCTCCCTCTACCGTAGATTAGCCCGATAATGCATCCAAATTATCGACTTTACAAATTTCTTAAACCACCAAGTCCACAGAGATTTTTACACAGAGCCCACAAAGCAGCCCACCGCGCCCTCTACCCCCCTCACCGGACCAGCGTCACGTCGCCCGCACGGCGCAGCAGGCGTCCCTCGCCGTCGCGATAGTCTACTACGTACACGTACACCCCCGCAGGCGCCTCCTCACCCCGAAAGCGGCCGTCCCAACGCACCACACCGCCACCACTCTCGTACACCAGCTCGCCCCACCGGTCGTACACGCGCACGTGCAGCACCTCCACACCGCCTGCGGGGTAGACCTTCCACACATCGTTCAAGCCGTCGCCGTTTGGCGTGAAGGCGTTGGGAATGTACAGGCCTTCGCGCGCCACACGCACCACATACCGAAGCTCGTACACACAGCCCGACTCGTGCTCCAACAGCACCACCAGCTCCCGCATACCCTCTTCCGCTCCCACATCGACCCACACCGCCATACAGCTGTCGCAATCCACCCACTCCGCAGGGCGCCAGCGCACCCGCCACTCCGCCTCCGACAAGCCCAAATCCAC
>WFXH01000074.1 GCA_015490715.1 Saprospiraceae bacterium
CTCCGGCAATCTCCTTCAATACATACTCGACTACTTAATCCAATTGATCATTCACCTCTGTGGCAATCGCTAAACACTCAATGCATTTCTCATAAGGCATTCGAGCCGAGCGACCCCCTTAACGCACAATCGAAATACACCCTCCCAACACTATTTTCCCCTCCCTTCACACAACTGTAAAACTTAATCACTCGTTAAACTGTTATAATGATAGACAAAAGACACAATAATACTGCTTGTCATGTGCCCTAACCGCGGAGAAGTGCAGTACATTCACTTTGCAGACAACGCGCGGTTTGGGCTTCAATAGCAGAGGCTGAAATTAGCTCAAAATGCCAATCCTAAGCACACGCGATAATGCACAAGCCACATCCCTGAGGGGATCGACGGCTCGACAGGGCTTCTCGAAGATGTCTTCTTCGAGGAGTGGGACTCCCCCACTGCACGGGGTGAGGGGAGCAAACTTCACGCCGCCATCTCCCACGTGATCGCCTCTTTTTTCCAACGTTTGAAGACGGATTTCACATGTGTGATCGTTTTAGCGTACCTTGCGTGCGCAATCAAAAAATCTCAATAATAGTGCGTTCACTTAAATTTGCAAATCATGAAGACGAAGAAAGAGATGTATGAATGGGTGCTGCGGTTTTACGACAAGGATCTGGAGCCCCATGAAGAGCACGACTTTTTGGAGCAATTGCGCACCAGTGAAGAGATGCGCGAAATGCTCTACGAAGAGGGAAAGGTCCGCGCTGCGCTGCGTCATTCGCTTAAAAACTGGTTTGAATCTTTCACCAGTCAACGGAGTGAATACGCTGCTCTTCAACGCTTCTCACGGGAAGAGGAAATCGCGCATCACTTTTCAAAGCACGAGAGAGAGAAAGCTTCGCGTTATTCCGAAGACTATCAACGGCATTTGCAAAGGCTTCGCGAACGCATCTTCCAGTTGCAAAGGGCTCTTTCTGAGAAAAAACCCCACTAAAACCGCCGCCGCAGCTTAAATAGTTGGACAACCAATGTACTTTGATCAAATTGAGAAAATAAAATCGAAGTACGACTACATCGAAGAGCGACTACAAGACCCGCAAATACTCGCTGATCCGAAAAAATACGCGCAGTACCACCGCGAATACAAGGCACTGAGCGACATCATCCACACCTACAATCACTATCGCGACATACTCGATCAAATCAAGCAGGCCGAAGAGCTCCTCCACGACGAAGATGTCTCCATGCGGCAATTGGCGGAAGAAGAGTTGAATCAATTGCGCGAGCAGCGCCAGGAGCTCGAGCACCAACTCCAGCTCATGCTGCTCCCCAAAGACCGCGAAGACCAACTCGACGTACTCTTCGAAATACGCGCAGGTACGGGTGGCGATGAGGCATCGCTCTTTGTAGGCGATCTCTTCCGCATGTACACCAAATTCTTCGAAGCGCGCGGATTTGACTACGAAGTCATCTACGCCCAAGAGGGCACCGTCGGCGGATTCAACAAAGTCGTCATGGAAGTGCACGGCACCGATGTGTACGGCACCCTCAAGTTCGAATCCGGCGTACATCGCGTACAGCGCGTGCCCAAAACCGAAACGCACGGCAGGCTGCACACCTCGGCAGCTACCGTGGCTGTGCTTCCCATCAACGAGGAAAGCGACATCCAGATCAGCAGGGACGAGCTGAAGATCGACACCTTTCGCTCCAGCGGCCCCGGAGGCCAACACGCCAACAAGACCGAATCGGCCGTGCGCATCACCCACCTGCCTACAGGCATCGTCGTCGAGAGCCAGGACTCCCGCTCCCAACTCAAAAACCGCGAGATTGCCCTACAACGGCTCTATCAAAAGCTCAAGGAACAACAGTACCAGAAAGATGCTGAAGAGCAGTCCCAACTGCGGCGATCCTTAGTCAAATCGGGCGACCGATCCGAGAAAATACGCACCTACAACTTCCCCCAAAACCGATTGACCGACCACCGCATCCAGATGAGCTGGTACAACCTCGATAAGATCATTACAGGCCAACTCGATGAGGTCATCCAAGCCCTCCAACAAGCAGAGCGCGCCCAAAAACTCCAGTCCCTCGAACATATCCAGGATCGCTGAGCTTCCCCGTCCTTTGGACCCCATTGCGTATGTTTGCGCCAGAAAAGGGCACAGCCATGGAAATCATACCCGTACGTACGCGCAAAATCCACCCACCAAAAGACGATATCCGCGACATCTTCGAGCACAGTTTTCCCAAGCTCCTCGAACGCGATATCGTCGTCATTACCTCCAAAATCATCGCCATCGCGCAGGGACGATGTGTGCCCTTTGACGAGGTCGACGAAGAAGCGCAACTCATCCACAACGAAGCCGATGCCATCTTAAGCACGATGATCTACCAAGGCAAACCGCTTACACTCACCCTCAAAGACCACGTTCTGATCCCTTCCGCCGGCATCGACCGAAGCAATGGCAACAATTATTTCATACTCTGGCCACACCAGCCGCAAAAAGAAGCCAGAGAGCTGTGCACCTTCCTCAAGCAACAACACCAGCTTAAACAGCTCGCCGTCATCATCACCGACAGCCGACCACTACCTATGCGCAAGGGCACCCTGGGCATATCCATAGGCTTTTACGGGCTGGAGCCCTACCGCAGCTATTTCGGCCAGTCCGACGTCTTTGGCCAACCCCTGCAGATGACGCGCGCCAACATCGTCGACGCCCTTGCCGCTATTGCCGTGATGGGTATGGGCGAAGGCGCCGAGCAGACGCCGATTGTCATCTTGCGCGACCCCATCGGCGTGGAGTTTACCGACAGGGAGACCTATCACAAGCTCTTCATGCCCGCCGATGAAGATATCTATCGCCCCTTAATCGACTGCGTACAAAACAGCCGGCATCATGCCATCGACTAAGACGCTCGTCCTCTTTGCGCTCTTTATCGCACTCCTCGTGGCGATGAACCTCACGGGCGTCAAAATCGTGCGCTTTCTGGGGGCCGACGTCTCCGTAGCCATCTTCATGGTGCCGCTGACCTTTCTCATCACCGACATTGTCGAAGAGGTGCACGGTCCCAAGCTCACACGACAGTTTGTCTTCAGCGGGATCATCGCCATCGTGCTCGTCTTCGTGTTTACCGCCATCTTTGTGCAAGTGCCCCCTCACGAGCGCTTTCCCTACGATGAGTGCTATCGCGCGGTGTTTGGCAATTCGATGCGCATCATGATCGCCAGTGTGGTGGCCTTCGGCCTTGCACAATTGCACGACGTGTACGCCTTCGAATGGTGGAAGAAGCGTACGGGTGGCAAATGGCTGTGGCTGCGCAACAATCTATCGACCATGGTCTCTCAGCTCATCGACACCTTCGCCTTTATGTTTATCGCCTTTTATCAAGCCGCACCGCAGTATACGGCAGGTTTCCTCATCGACCTGAGTTTGACCTACTATCTCTTCAAAATCGCCTTTGCCCTCTTAGACACTCCTTTGGTCTACCTCGGAGTGTATTGGCTGAAAAAAGACTTGCGTTAAGCCGCTAGCAGCGTCCTTTGTCCGTATGAAATGGTTGGTTGTATGAAATCGTGCCCCAGCTCTCGGGACGCTCAGATCGACCATTTTATAGGACACTCACCATTTTATACCCTTCCCTCAAGCCGATGGCCAATAGTAGATACAGCTACCGCGTTAGGAGATAAAGGACTCTATCATGTATCCCTACAAGATGGCTGGTAATTCGATGCCCTTACGTCTATTACGGCTTCGACTTGTTTTGGTGCTGATGGGATTTGGTTTTTCAATAACGGCCCTACCTGCGCAATATGTCCATGTGGCAGCCCCTTCGGGAGTATATGTCGGTCAGGTGGAGGGCGATGTGGCATCGTTTAGGGGAGTGCCGTACGCCCAGGCGCCGGTGGGAAATCTGCGATGGCGGCCACCTGTGCCTGCCAAACTCGAGGATACGATCTACGCCTTGGAGTGGCCGCCTCCTTGTCCACAAAGAGTATTTGATGCCGATGGAAGTGCATCTTCCATAGGGGAGGAAGACTGCCTTTACCTCAACATTTGGGCACCGCAAGGATTGACCAAGCCCGCCCCCGTGATGGTCTTCATCCATGGTGGTGGCAATGTACAGGGAAGCACCGCACAAATGGCCAATGGCGCGCATATCTACGACGGCACCGCCTTGGCACATCGCGGCAAGGTGGTCGTCGTCACCATACAGTATCGGCTCGGTGCCCTGGGATATC
>WFXH01000075.1 GCA_015490715.1 Saprospiraceae bacterium
CCTTCCAACAACTTGATCCCAAATGCCTTATACTCGTATTTGGTGTAAAATGGCTCCCGAAACAACAACTCTTTTTTCGGGCGTAAGCTAAATATCCGAACCTCCCCTCCCAGACTCAACTTCCAATAATCCGAGATTTCCAAGACCCTCGCCTTGACCTTGACAAGCCTCGTCGTATCGCTGTGTCTGTCCTTGACCTTGATTTGGCGTTCGTATGTCACTTCTCGCTCGCGCTCCAAAAACGGCGTTAGCTCGATAGTCTTGACGATCACATCGATATGGTTGTCGAAAGTTATTAGCTCAGGATAGTAGGGATATATATCCACCCACCGCCCAAAGAGTTGTGGTGGCTGCGAAAGAAAGTAATCCCAGTAACCCGAAAAGGGTACGCCACTTTCATTTTTGACCTCGATGTGATAATAGGTGGTGCCACATTTATGTGCTTCTATCATCAAATCCTTCGAGTCCTTGTATTCGCCAAATTTTTGGTGCAATTGCTGCAGCAAGTAATAAGCCTTGCGACAATTTTTCTTTGGTTCGCTTTCATGGAAATAATACAACAATTCCCTAGCATGCGTGTACAGATATTGGATGGCCTTTTCTTTAGCATTGTGCTTTGCGGTATCTAAATACTTTAAATTAAACATAAAGCTCAACCTGGCCTCCCTGCCCTTCTTGTCTACGAGGGGTACTAAGGGCCTGATGCGCTTTTGCCGTCGGTCGATTCGGTCGTAGATATCGTATATCTGCGGCCAGTTTTCATCCTTACCTTCGAGCATGAGCCTGTTGATTTCTTCCACATCGCGCTCCTGGGCCTTGTTAAACGCCAGCTCCAACAGACGAACCTTCTTCGGCGATTTTTTCTCTTTGCCCTGAAGCGACTTTATGAGCTTTTCAATCGCCTGATCGTAGTGGCCCTGCTCGATGAGCTTCCGAGGTGTGGTACAGTTCGCAATAGCGATAATCAAGGCACCTAGGGCAAGTTTGCTCAATAAACGGGTTTCTATTGCCTTATACATGATGGCCCCTTTACATTCAGCTCAAAGATAAGGAGAATGCACAGCTCAAAGCCTTTCCGTGTACAAACCTACCAAGACGAACGATAAAAATCATCCTTCGGGGCCTTTTACTGCGAAGACCCCTTGTTCCCTCCCTTTGTCACTACCCCTATGCCCTCTGGAAGTAAAAAAATCGAAGCCTTTTAAGGAACTACAATGTTCGCTGAGATGGTACGATCGTAAGGAGTATAAACCAAGGGCGAAATACATGACTTCCGTCGATTTCCGTTGTGCTCCCTGCGGTAGAGTGCGATCACCGCTCCCATTGGATATGTCCGTTGATGTTGTACTTCTCGTAGATTTCGAGTACTTCTTGGCAAAACCGCAGAAGCAGATCATCCCCTTCCTTCTTTGCAAGCTCGTAGAGTCGTATAAACATCTTTTTACCGGTCTCTGTTTGACGAAGTGTCTTTTTCATAAGATTGTGTTGGGCGCAAAGGGTTTGGCCATTTTCAATGGTAGATTTTCCTCCGAGGTATTTGGGTTTAATGTGGTCAACGTGCAGCTCCACACCCTCTTGTACTCCTCGACCGCATACGACACATCGGTAGCCATCCCTTTTGAGAATTTGTTCTTTTTGCTCTGGAGTAAAATCTTCCACATCGCGATGTTCTACCGCTTCTGGGTCGTAGCGATATACACCTTTTCGCACTTTGATCAGTACTCCATCTTCATGCAAATTGCGGATTGCTCGCCAAGGATCCCGCGGCTTACGTCCCGTGAGCCGCAAATATTGCTCTTCCACCCAATCGACTACCGGACCATGGGGAATGTCTTCATTCGGATGGCGTTTGAAGTATTCTAAAACGAGCTCCCGGATTGTCTTCGTCGGTTTGTCCTTACCGCTCATAATTCAGCTTAAAAAAGCCTTTGCTGTTCTATTTGGGCTTCCGATCGCAGACGATTTACAGCCAATTGGCAGTAATCACGATCAATATCGACCCCTATGCCAATGCGGTTGTTTTGATGCGCTGCGATCAAGGTTGTACCGCTCCCCATAAAGGGGTCTAAAATCGTATCGCCTACATAGCTAAAGAGCTTGATGCACCTTCTGGGCAACTCTACAGGAAAAGGCGCTGGGTGTCCTACCCTTTTTTTACTTTCGCCATTGAATGTCCACAATCCGTTGGTCCATTGCATAAATTCTTCTTTGGTAATATCACTAATCCCGCTACCACTCTTTTTCTTCCAACTGTCCTTGTAGAGCACCACAACGACTTCTACCGGTGCAATAATATAGGGCGCTGATGCCGACATGAAGGAGCCCCAAGCCGTACGTCTTGAAATATTTCCTTCATTCCAGATGATGGTCGAATGGTATTTCCATCCGACTTCCTTTGCAATCGTCGTAATATCGGCGTAGACCGACTGCTGTCCTCCCTTGTTTTTGTCGAGCGGAATGTTCAGACAAAATCGCCCATCGTCTTTCACTAAGCGAAGACATTTGGACAGCCATTTTCGCGTAAATTCGAGATAATCACTGTACGTAGCACTATCATCATGGGTATTATAGCGGATATCGACGTTATACGGCGGCGAAGTCACGATCAAATCTACGGACGCTTCAGCGATCTCCTCAATGGTGAGGATATCCCCATGATAAATTGCGATATTTTCATAGGAATAAAACGCTCGCGACTGCTTCTCTACTTGCGCATTCGACATTTGTACTTCCTTCATCGTTGGGTATTTTTCCTGTATGAAATCGTTCTACTGCATGGGCCAACAACGCGCCTCGCTCTGTAAAGATAATCAACTATTTCATACGATCATAACACTCAAATTAACGAAGGTGTCCCATGGATGTGCTCTTATGCAGGTGAGAAATCCTCATCCTCAAATTGCGGTATGCGCTCTTCAAAACATTTGTCTCATTCTCTCAGCGATGACCGCCCGTACCGTGGTGAGGTTGGAGTCACTTCCTTCGCTCGATAAATGGTGACCCGATAAAATAAAAAAAGGCCTTTACGGCCACATTTCATCTATCGGTGAGACATTGGTGCCCAGAACAGGATTCGAACCTGCACGCCCTCAACGGGCACAAGGCCCTCAACCTTGCGTGTCTACCAATTCCACCATCTGGGCATTTTGGCACGGCAAAGTTATGCCGCTTTCACTTTTCATACAACAATTTCATACATCAGATGGTTCGCCATCCAATGTACTACTACCCATATTGGTGCTGCCCTCCCCCAGAATAGCTTACAAAGTTGGCTTATTCAAAAACTTATGCATTGCGATACATCAGATATAAAAATATTTTGTATATTTGCATCGTTAACTGTGTGAGAGAGGCGAAGTACACCTTGTGGACAGGTTCGATAAAGTATTGGGCAAGCGAGAGGGACGGTGGTGATTGAAAGATGTAGTTTTCTTATTTTGAGACCTAGTCGAAGAGCCTGAATTTGCCGCTGGGCAAGTTCGGGCTTTTTTATTGCGTAGTGCCGTAGATCTTTCCTTTGACGTCGAGCAGTACAAAGCATCTTCCGTCGTACTTTCCATAGGTGTTGAATCGCATCCAATCGCCTAAGTTGATGTAATATGCCTTGCTGTCGGGTATGTGTTTGATGAGCGGCCAATGTCGGTGGCCAAACACGTAATAGCGCACTGGGTGTTGTAGGGCGTGTTGTCGGGCGAATTCCCACTGGCTCTCGGGATTCAAAGATCCAAAAGGTCGGTAGGGATGGGCCTTGCGGCTCTTTTCGGACCACTTGCGCGCAAGGGCAACTCCAATGTCGGGGTGCAGCCATCGAAAGGCTCGTCGCGCAAAGGGATTGCGAAACACCCGCTGCGTCCACTTGTGGGCAACATCGCCGGGCCCAATGCCGTCGCCGTGGTGCAAGTAAAACAGCTCTCCTAAGATGGGCCCCAAATACGGCTCTTTGTGCACCTGGAGGCCCACCTCTTCTTCGAGATAGCCGTAGGTCCATTGGTCGTGATTGCCCGGAAAAAAATGCACCGCAATGCCGCGATCCGAAAGCTCTGCCAGCTTGCCCAATAGCCGTACCTGTCCTTTGGGCACGACGTGTCGATATTCAAACCAAAAATCAAACACGTCTCCCAACAAATACAGAGCCTGAGCATCGCTCTGGATGCGCTCCAACCACTCGACTATACGCGCCTCTTGTGAGCGCCCCGTCCTGCCGGGCACGAGGTGAAAGTCCGAAGCAAAGTATATCATCCCACAGCCGAATTACGGAGCGCTGAGCAATAGAAGGAGAAAAAACACCACAAACAAGACCATCACAATGCGAAAGCGAATGTCTCGAACGATCGATTCGTCTCGGCTCATCTTTTCTGAGTTTTGGTATCGAATGAAGATATGCCTGTGCGAAGTCTTTTCGTCGCATGGGCACTGATCAAAACTGCAAAAACGATACCATAAGGATCAATCATAATGTGTTGTAAATTAATAAATTGCCGCTTCTTTTAATGCGTTTTTGCATCCCTTAGATCGCTCAGTGCATTACATCTTATAGCAGAACGTTATGCGTAAAAACACCCGTTCTCTTATCGTACAACTGTTTTATAATCGCGCTGCCAAACTCCCCAATAGAGACTTACAGCCACCGATACGGAGACGTTGAGCGAATCGACCGAGCCCCTCATGGGGATGGTAAAGCGCTCGTCGGCATGCCGGATCCAGAACTCCGTCAGACCGCGATCCTCAGCCCCGTAGGCGAGCACGCAGGGCTGACTAAAGTCCATTTCATACAGGGAGCGATAAGCGGGCAGAGCGGCGGCAAAGAGGGCTAAGCGATTGTTGCGGATCCACTGAAGTAGTTTTTCAGCACTTTCTGCCACGACGGGTAGGGAAAACACCGCCCCTTGGCTTGCGCGAACGACATTGGGATGCCATACATCGACGATTTCATCGGCGATCAAAATCCCATCGACCCCTGCGGCATCGGCTGTGCGCAATACGGCACCGAGATTGCCGGGCTTTTCGACCTTTTCGAGCAAAACGTACCAGGCCCGCTCTCCTACCGACAAGTCTTCAAGACAGTAGTTTCGCTTGGTCAAGACCAGGAGGACACCTTCGGTCTTCTGGCGATATGCCACAGCTGCATAGGCACGGGCACTCACATAGGTCACCGGGCAATCAGAGGGCAATTGGCGGCGCAGGTCTTCCTCCACACTTTGCGGAAGGATGTCGGGACAGATATAGGCCTCAACGGGGATAAATCCACTCTGTAAGGCGCGCCGGCATTCGCGGACCCCTTCGACCACAAAATGCATGGCCGCACGACGCTCCTTGCCCTTGTACAGGCGCCGAAGGGCGCTGAGCCTGGAATTGCGAGGGCTTTCGATATAGGACATCACCGGTCGTATATCACTTCTCGGATGTCTCTTTTGACTGTGCCTCTAAGCGCTCCATCAAGCGCACGGAAATGGACAAGAAATCCTGTTCGGTGAGTATGCCGACGAGTTCTCTATCCTTTGTCACCACGGGCAAAGCGCCAATGGTGCGGCTGCGCATGATGTTGAGCGCTTCGAAGATCCCCGCCATGGGAGCAATGGTGATGGGATCTTTGATCATCACGTCTTCGACTTTGGTCACGGAGTCGGGCCGACCGTTGCGCAATTTTTCGACAAAGTGGCGAAGCAAGATGCGCGAGGTCACCAGGCCCACGAGTTTGCCCTTTTCGTCTTCTACCGGCACGTAGCGCAGCTTTCGCCAGTTGATCAGGTCGGCGACAAACTCCACGATATCGTCTTTTTGGACGGTGATGACATCGGTCTGCATGCACTCACTGACGAGCAAATGGGACGGGCGATACACGTCAAGGTCTTCAGGAGAGGCGTCGACCCACTGGTGGACGGGTAAATCCTTCTGCTGATTTTTGATAATAGCAGCGGTGAGCGTCGTGAGTGCCTCGTCTTGAGTCATCTTTTCCAACAGATAAGTATATCCGCGCAGCTGCCAGCGGGCACCGTTGCGATGGAGGTTGACGCGTTCGGCAATGATGCCGAGATAGTGGTCGACATCGGCTGGATCCACCTGCATGTGCAACAGTCCTTTCCGCGCGATGGGCAACAACTCCTCCCGCACTAAGTCGACAGCAGTAATCTTACGGTCGTAAAACCACGTAAACTTCGAGTCGATGCTATAGCGCACCGCTTTCATAAAGTTGTCGCGCACGTCGGCAAAGGACATTTTCTGGCGGATATCTTCGACTTCGAGGTCCATGCCCTTGAGGCAGCCCACCCAGAAGGCGGCCGTGGCCACCTCATCGATGATGGACGGTCCACAGGGGAAGACCCTGCCCTCGATGCGCAGGTGGGGCTTGCCCGTATCTGAAATGCCGTAGCAAGGCCGGTTCCACCGGTAGATGGTCGAGTTGTGTACTTGGAGCGCAATGAGTTTGGGCACTTCGCCGCGGTAGACCTTCTCGAGGGAGTTTTCTTCCATATCTGGGGCCAGCAAGGTGCGAAAACGGGCGATGTCTTCTTTGTAGATCTCGAGAATGGACTCGTTGACCCAGTTTTTTCCAAAGTTGACACGCGCAGACCGCTCGCGCATGTGCTCGTGTGAAGAGCGCGTGTCGAGGCTCTGCTGGAACAGGCCAATACGCGACTCATGCCACAGCCTCTTGCCAAATACGATGGGCGAGTTAGCTGCTACAGCGAGGACAGGTCCCGCCAGTGCCTGGGCGATGTTGTACATCTTGGCAAAATTGTCGGGACGCACCTGCAAATGCACCTGAAAACTCGTATTGCACGCTTCGAGCAGCGGGGAACTGTGCTTGATTTTCAACTCATCGATCCCCTCCATGTGGAGCTCAAAAGACGTGCCGAGCTGCTGGCGAATCAAGGCCTCCATCAATGCCCGATAGCGCCGACGCGGCGTGAGATTTTCCAGCTCAAGGTGGTACTTCTTCAGTGTGGGCAATATGCCCGTCAAAATCAAGCTGCAGTGCATGCCGTCTAAGACCTCTTGAATGATCTGTAGACGCTCTCTGAGTTCGGCTTCCAGCTGGCTGAAACACTGCCCCGTAAAGACGCGCGGTGTGAGGCTGATTTCGAGGTTAAATTTGGCCAACTCCGTCTCCACCCATGGGTAATCCTTGAGCTTTTCGAGCGCCTCCATGGCCACCAGAGCAGGGCGGTAATTGTCCTTGTGGACGATGCACATCTCTTGCTCTGCCCCTATGCGCGTAATATCCTTTTCAAACCAATCGTTGTCAATCATGTATTGCAGCGCACGGATATCGTTGAGCAGGTTGTACATGAAACGCTGCATCTCCTGCTCCGTCGACAACAATGTCACCTTTTGTTCGCCCATACGAAAACAATTGTCGCTCGTGTTATGAAATCGTGTATTTTACATTCAAATTTAATCAATTCTTTTTTAGTATGAAATGGTACGGGTACTTGTTCCTCCTATTCCTCCTGAGTAGCCTCTTTTTCTCTTGTGGCAAAGAAAAGAGTGCCAGTTTTTACGTCGAATATCCTCCCATGCACTTTCGCTTTCCACAGGGGCTGAGCCCATTTTTCCGATATGCAAAGTCGATCGTCATCGCCAACAACTTCAACAGCTACGCCCAGCAGTTGGGATACAATCCCGAAGATGTAAAGGAAATTTTTGCCAATGAAATCGTGCTGGTTTCAGAAGATGGCACACCCGTCCACTTTGACGAATGGGAGGAGGTGAGCGTATTTCTCATCCATCCCGACGATGCCAACGACCGCACGGAGATTGCCTTTGAGCGCCCCCAACCGGGGGATCGAGACTTCCGGTTGGCTTTACTTCCGGGCACAGCCAACTTATTGCGATTCTTCCAGGAAGACAGCCTCCACTTCGAGGTGGTCATCACACCCAAAGTAGTCTCGCGATATGCCAATCTATCCCTCCACACCCGCTTTGCTGTTTTTACGCAATGACCGCCTCGGAACGGGATCGAAACCCGAACCTCCCCACGGATGACACCTGCTAATGCGCCGCAATCCAAGCCACATGCCCTTGATAACGCCCCACTCTTCAACAGCATCGATCATGTACTGCGAGCAAGTCGGCCTATAGCGACAGTTCGTCCCCAGATGCGGCGAAACGATGAGCTGATACAAGCGAACGACCGATACGACCAGGCGTCTGAGAATACCACGCATCTCCATTGATCAGTAATAGGCCAAATATTTCAGGTAGAGACTGCGTATTTCCTCCAGAAAGGGCAACGTAGCGTTGGGCTTATAGATGCGTATGGCATCGCGAATTGTGTCGTCCATGAAAAAGGTGGCCAAGCATACATCAAAAATTTGATCCGTGGCATTGTACTTGACGTCCATGGTGATCTTGCGAAAGAACTCCCAATTGGGCTTTTGAGGAAGCAGGCAGTACGACATTTCCGTGCGTTTGGTATCGGCATAGATGCCCTCGGCTAAGGCCTTGATGTGAAAAAACTTTTGAATCTTGATGAGTACGGGATAGCGCTTGAGCTTTTTGCGCGACTTGACAAAGACAAACCCCTCTTGAGCAAGGGCTTGTTGGACCGTGCGAATATCGTCAAAGTTGCGCATGCCCTGTATGCGTATCGCGGGATGAATGCGACTGCCGTCGTGCACTTCTGCATAGGCGGCGTTGAGCTGGAAGGGCAAAAACACGTTGAGGCGCTCCGCAGTTCGCAAAATGGTCTCCCAGTTGATCGCCTCACGCGTCAAAAGCAACGTCGAACGCGGCTTGGTCAAATCAATGGCCTCAATGTCGTAATATCCCGGGAAGGGATGATCGATCTCCAACACATAGGTGCCGGGCATCACGCTATGGGTGAGCGAACTGACCGTTTCCTCTTTTAATATATATCCTACGACGGGACAACTCTGAGCCATCTGCGCACGGTATTACCCTGCCTAAAGATATTGTATTTTTTTGAAATCGCCTTATTTTTCGGCTTGGTGCTGTATTAAATCGTAGATCTGGGGGAGTTTTTTTCGCAAATATTCGATGATGGGTGGCTGGTTGCGGTAGCGATGAATGGCCCGCGTGATGGTGCGCATGCCCTTGTAGTAATCGCCTTTTTTCACCCACAAAGCGCCAATCACGGGATAATACCGATAGTCTTCGTGGAGTTGTAAGGCACAGTGCATCCAGGCCAAGGCGCGGTCTAACTCCTGGGGGTCATCCGTCAAAGCAGCAATACCTCGACTAAGCTGGGCTAAGATACGCGAGGCCTCCAAGGCACTCATTACCGCAGTGTCGTAGATGTAGATTGCCTCGTACGACCAGGTCGTATCGTTGCGAAGGGTGTCCAGCTCTTCCCTCCGATGTACCGCATGAAGAATGTACTTTCCCACAAGCGACTGTGCATCGTTGATGTATTGGACGCGTTGGTTTTGATGTCGGTACCATTTCAGCCTCCACAGTCGCTTGGTCAAATCGGGCCGGAGAGTGTCGAATACATCGACATACGCCAACAACTGTTCAAATTGCGCCTTGTCTCGCTGGCGTATCGTTGCCCGTAAGCCATTGGTCAAAGCATCCATCAAATGGGCTCGTGCTCTATCTGCCGACAGACCTACCTCCTGCCGTCGAACCGTATCCGTGCGCAGCCATTGATAGATATCGACAGCTGCATCAAAGCCCTTTAATCGCGCATCGGGAATACCGTAGACGAGCAGGTATTGCACATTGCTTTCCAATAGATCCGGAAGCTCCAGCATTCGATACCACGCAGTGAAGAGAGCGTTGGATACCATGAACGACCTATTGACCAAAAATTTCAAGTATGCCTCTACGACCTTGCGATCGTTGCTATGCCGAAGATACTGGGCTTTGAGCCTCCTCAATTGCTCCATCTGCAAAGTATCCATCCAGAGATGCAGTCGGGCAAAGCTCAGACTATCGCTACAAGGGCGCGTAATGGAATCGACAAGCATCCATGTCGAATCGATCAACAAAAAAACATCCCCTTCGCGCGTGTGTATGGGGCCTTCGATGATGTATCGCTCTACCTCATCGACTTTCATACGGTAAATGATGGCGCGCTTCAAAGCAGTATCCAACGACAATCGCCCCCTGCGAAGTGCGATTTCACACGCCGACACTGCCTCGTCCGAAGGCACCCACACAATAAAGGGCATCGACTGGCCCGCCACCAGTTTGCGAAGTGCAAAGTAATCTACTGGCGTGACTTGCTGTGCGCAAAGTGTCGGCCCAATCAAGGTAACCAGAAGGGTCAACACCAGTTGTAGAGGGAATATCCCTGTCGTTCGCCCTTTCATACAATTCGTCATCCGAGTCAAAGCCTATAACGAAAATTACAACGCAAAAACATATGCAGAATTACCACTACGGCGTTGAAGGCATTAAACGATTGCAGTGTAACTTTGTTGAGCTATGGACAAAATGCCTGTCGTATGAGCCTCGGAACCATCAGCCTGATCATCGCCGCATTGTCTGTAGTATTGGTCATCGCGCTCAAAAAGACCACCTACGTAATAAAAAACCCATGGATCAGCTTCATGCAATTCTTTGTGGGCTTGCTCTTCTTGTTTTCAGGGGCGGTTAAAATCGTGGATCCACTCGGGACAGCCTATAAAATGGAGGAATATTTTTCGCATTTCCACAGTACGTTTGCCGACGCGCACCTTGGGTTTATTGCGTGGATTTTTCCCGTATTGAAGTCGTATTCGGTCTTCTTTTCTCTTGTGATGATCGTCTTTGAAATTGTGCTTGCCATCGCCTTACTGATCGGAGAATGGAGGAAATTTTCGACATGGGCACTCCTCCTCTTAGTACTGTTTTTTACTGCGCTGACGGGCTTTACCTACTTGTCGGGATACGTGCCGGAAGGAGTCAATTTCTTTCACTTTACGAAGTGGACGAGTTTCGACCCCTCGCGCATGAAAGTAACGGATTGTGGGTGTTTTGGCGATTTTATCAAGCTCCATCCACGGACGTCGTTTTTCAAAGATGTCTTCCTGCTTGTGCCGGCTATATTGCTCTTAGTGCGTCGTCAGGAGATGCATCAACTCTTCAGCCCAGCCCTGCGACATGTGCTGATGGCATTGACGGTGGTGGGATCGACGATCTATGGGTTGAGCAATTTCGTCTGGGATATTCCAGATTTTGACTTTCGCCCCTTCAAGGAGGGCGTCAACATACGCGCACAACGCGAGGCAGAAAGCAAGGCCATGGCCGAAACGCGCATTGTCTCGTGGAAGCTTAAAAACAAGTCAACGGGTGAAATCGTCGAAATCCCGCACGAAGAATACATGAAAAACTATCAAAAATACCCAAAGTCCCAATGGGAAGTGGTCGACCAAATCAAGACTAAACCCGCTATACCCATCACGAAAATCAGCGACTTCCAGGTGACTGACCTGCAGGGCAACGAAGTACAAGACGACCTCCTCAACGATCCCGGCTACAGCCTGTGGATCATCAGCTATCGACTCAAGGGCAAACCCACGGAAAAAGAAATCGTCATCCGCGATAGCATCTTTTACTACGACACCACTTGGCTGGATAGGGACTCCTTCGTCGTGCGACGTTATTTGGATACCATCATACCACGACATCAAAAGGCACAGGTGATGGAGTGGGACAAAGATTTCGTCGATATCTATACCCACAAGATTCAGCCCGTAGCGGAGAAGCTCGCACAAGACGGTGTACGCGTCCTCGCTATTATCGGAGGGGCAAGTGCCCCGACGATCGAAGACTTCGCAGAAACCATTGGAGCCACCTATCCGCTCTACGAAGCCGACGACATCTTGCTCAAGACCATCATCCGCTCCAATCCCGGACTTGTACTCGTCAAAGACGGCACCATTTTAGCTAAATGGCACCACAGACAGTTTCCCTCCTATGAAGAAATCAAAGAGCAATACTTGAAGTCCCACTGATCGTGGCCACCCGCCGCCGTGCAGCACCTTCCAAAGTGCACGCCATTGTAGTTATTCCCGTTTGCGATGAAGAGCGCATCCTTCCGTTGGAAAGCTTGCATCCCGAAGCCAACAATCACTCCTTTGAGATCATGCTCGTCATCAACCACGCCGAGGGAGCTGCCCCTTCGGTGGTCGAGAGCAATGCGCGATGGTTGGAGTCCAGTCGTTTCATACGCACTCCCTACATTCACCTCATTGATGCTCGTAATTTGCCTCCCAAACAAGCCGGGGTAGGTACCGCTCGCAAGATAGGCATGGACGAGGCATGTCGTCGTTTTCGCTCGGTGGGAAGGACCGACGGAATCATCCTCTCAATGGATGCCGATACTGCATGTCCGCCGGATGCGATCGACCGTGTCGTAGATTTTTACACGCGACACCCGAAGTGCGAAGCGGCTATCAGCTACTTTGAGCACCCCTTAGACCAGGTGGAATGGCCGTGGGAACAATTGCCGTCCGATGTCTTTCGCGGTATTTACGCCTACGAACTCTATTTGCGCTATCACATCCGCGGGATGCGTTGGGCCGGACATGTGCAGGGCTATCAGACCATTGGATCGTGCATGAGCGTGCGCTATCCGGCTTATCTGAAGCGCGGTGGCATGAATCGCCGCCAGGCTGGAGAAGACTTTTATTTCCTACACAAGTACAGCATAGTGGGCACTCTTGGAGAAATTCAGACGCTGACTATGCGCCCTTCGCCTCGTATATCGCACCGCGTACCCTTTGGTACGGGCAAGGCCATAGCGGATTTTCTCCAGCGCGGCAATCTCTATGCCGTCGTGCCTGAGGCCTATGCCATCGTACGCCATTGGCTGGTACAAGTACCGCGATACTTCGAAGGCAGCACAGCATTAGACATCGATGCACGACTCGCTGCATTTCTCCAACACCAGCATTTCAACAGCGCCCTCGAGCAAATGCGCACACACAGTGCCGCTCCACTCAATTTCATGAAGCGATTTTTTCAGTGGTTTGACGCGCTCAAATTCCTGCAATGGCTGCACTACTACCGCGACCACAACGGGGAAGTACTACCCGTCGAAACAGCTGCAGCCCAGCTGCTGAAGCTCATGCATATCCAACCGTCGTCCGACCTCCTCCAGCAATACCGTACCCTCGATCGAATAGAACTATACCGCCCGTGGGATCATTGGAAGAGGGCTTTGGGCTCCTAAAGCTCTACCGATGTGCTTTATTTTCGGATTCACATGGTGCATAAAATGGTGCATGCAGGAGAGGGCTGTGAAAATGCATTTGTAGCTGTATAAAATGGTGCTCCACCCACCATTTCATACGAATAAAAACAAAAAATATGGAGTGGATTGATAAAATGGTGTTAACTTTGCATTTAATGTACTTTGTAATTCAAATTGCCTATCGAGGCCAATTTGATTTATAGAGAAGGGAGGAGAGACCGGGCTCTGTGAATCCCTGGCAACCTGCCCGCACAAGGTAAGGTGCCAAAACCCGGCCCGTTAAGGGGATTATAAATTGAATTGGTGTTGCATCACCGATTTGTACACTTGGGTTGATTTGTGGTTATGAAAGGGAAGGATCTTGCCACATACTTGTCGCGATCTATACTTGTGCTCGACGGTGCCATGGGCACGATGATCCAATCGTATGGATTGGGTGAGGAGGACTATCGCGGCGAACGCTTTGTGGATTGGCCGGTGCCTCTCAAGGGCAACAACGACTTGCTCAATCTCACTCAGCCACGGATCATCTACGAGATCCATGAGGCCTACCTGCGTGCAGGTGCCGACATCATCGAGACCAATACGTTTAATGCCCAAGCTATTTCCCTATCGGACTATCAGATGGGGCAGCTCGCCTACGAAATCAACGTCGCTGCGGCACGTATTGCGCGCAAGGCTGCCGATGCAATCACCGAAGAGACGGGAAGAAAGCGCTTCGTAGCGGGCTCCATTGGCCCGACCAACAAAACGGCTTCGCTCTCGCCCGACGTGCAAAACCCCGGCTACCGCAATGTCGACTTTGACCAGCTCGTCCAAGCCTACGGAGAACAAATACGCGGTCTGGACGACGGAGGCGTCGATATATTTTTGGTGGAGACCATCTTTGACACGCTCAATGCGCGGGCGGCGTTGTACGCACTCCAACGGCACTTTCGCCGTACAGGCACGCGCAAACCCGTGTGCGTCTCGCTCACCATTACGGACAAGAGCGGTCGAAATCTCACAGGTCAGACGCTGGAAGCCTTTGTCACCTCCGTCTCCCATGTGCCGCTGTTGGCTTTGGGGTTAAACTGTGCCCTTGGTGCGTCGGAAATGCGCCACCACATCGAGCGGTTATCGCGTCTTACAGAGGCCTACACACTATTGTACCCCAATGCTGGCCTTCCCAACGCGCTTGGCGAATACGACGAGACCCCTAAAGAGATGGCTATCGTGTTGGAGGAGTATCTCCGTCAGGGGTGGCTCAACATCGTCGGTGGCTGCTGCGGAACTACTCCGCAACACATTGCGCTGTTTCGCGAGCTGGCAGACAAGTATCCCCCACGTGTGCCACCGCAACTGCCCAAGCGGACAATGGTTGCGGGCCTCGAAAATCTCGTCATTGAGCCATCGATCAACTTTGTCAATATCGGCGAGCGCACCAATGTGGCGGGATCGCGCAAATTCGCCCGCCTCATACGCAACGACCAATTTGAAGAAGCCGTAGAAGTGGCGCGACACCAGGTAGAAAACGGTGCGCAAATCATCGACATCTGCATGGACGATGCCATGCTCGATGCTCCGGCTGCAATGGAAAAATACCTCCGCCTCCTCGCCTCCGAACCCGATATCGCACGCGTGCCCTTTATGATCGACAGCTCCGACTGGGAGGTCATCGTCCGAGCACTCAAGAATATCCAGGGCAAACCCATCGTCAATTCTATCAGCCTCAAAGACGGCGAAGAGGCCTTCACGTCAAAGGCTCAAGAGCTCCAGCTGTACGGAGCAGCTGTAGTGGTCATGGCTTTCGACGAAGTGGGACAAGCCGATACGTTCGATCGCAAGGTTGAAATCTGCGAGCGCAGCTATCGATTGCTCACGGAGAAAATCGGCTTTTCGCCGTACGACATTATCTTCGATCCCAATGTGCTGGCGATTGGTACGGGCATGCGCGAACACGCGCGCTATGCCATCGATTTTATCGAAGCCACCCGTTGGATCAAACAGCACTTGCCCGGCGCCAAAGTATCGGGGGGCATAAGCAACTTGTCCTTTGCCTTTCGCGGCCACAACAAAATACGTCAGGCCATCCACGCCGCCTTCCTCTATCACGCCATACGGGCTGGTCTGGACATGGCCATCGTCAATCCGGCCCACCTCATGGTCTATGAAGACATACCCAAAGAACTGCTGACGCTGGTCGAAGATCTCATCTTCGACCGCCATCCACAAGCTACGGAGCGCCTACTGGAGTATGCTCAAAGACACCAAGATAAAAACACCTCTACAGCAAAATCCGCCCAATGGCGTGAAGAACCGCTCGATCGGCGCCTCGAATACGCCCTGGTGAGAGGTATATCCAACTATCTGGAGGAAGACCTTCAAGAGGCGCTCAAGGACTACCCCTCGGCCCTATCGATCATCGAAGGGCCGCTGATGCAGGGTATGAACCGCGTAGGGGAGCTCTTCGCCGAAGGGAAGATGTTTTTACCCCAGGTGGTCAAGAGCGCCCGCGTGATGAAAAAGGCCGTCGCCATCCTCTTGCCCACTCTCAAAGAAGAACAAAAACGCTCCAACTCCAATGGCAAGGCCGGTAAAATCCTGCTGGCTACCGTCAAGGGAGATGTCCACGATATCGGAAAGAACATCGTCAGCGTAGTGCTCTCCTGCAATAACTACGAGGTCATCGACCTCGGCGTCATGGTGCCGTTAGAGGAAATCATCCGAACCGCTAAAGAGCAAGACGTCGACATCATTGGGCTCAGCGGCCTAATCACCCCCAGCCTAAAGGAGATGAGCTATGTCGCCCGCGAAATGGATCGCCACCAGATGCAAACACCCTTATTGATTGGCGGGGCGACAACTTCCGAACTCCATACCGCCGTTAAAATCGCACCACTGTATTCTCAACCGGTCATTCACGTCAAAGACGCGCCTTCTGCCGTGCAAGTGGCCAATCAATTGTTGTCCAAAAACAAAGAGCAATTTGTCGAGTCCATTCGCCAAAAATACGAGGGCATTCGACAGCGTTACCACCACCGCAGCCATCGCCAGGAGCTGCGTCCCCTTGCTGAAGCGCGCCGACATCGCTTCCCTTGGTCAGCAGAAGAAGCACAAATCACCAAGCCCTCTACCACAGGCGTCCAACACCTCGAGCGCATACCCATCCGCGATATCGTCCCGTTTATCGATTGGACCTTTTTCTTTTTGGCCTGGCAACTAAAGGGAAAGTTCCCAGATATACTTCAACATCCCGAAAAAGGAGAGCAAGCCCGCAAGCTCTATGCCGAAGCACAGGAGATGCTGGCCGAAATCGATCGATGTAACTGGCTGAAAGCCTCTGCCGCATTCGGCCTCTTCGAGGCCCAAAGTGAGGAGGAGGACGTCGTCATCGATACCGACGAAGGCGAAGTGGTCTTGCATTTTCTGCGCAACCAATCCCCTTCGCTCGAGTACAATCTCTGTCTGAGCGACTACGTGGCTCCCGCCTCGAGCGGAGTGACCGACTACGTAGGCCTTTTTGCTGTCACGGCTGGGCTGGGCATTGAGCGTCAGATTACGGCCTTTGAGGAGAACGGAGATCACTATAGGGCGATCCTGCTTAAGTTACTCGCCGACCGCCTGGCCGAAGCCTTGGCTGAAAAGCTCCACTACGAGATTCGCACACGACACTGGGGTTATGCTCCTAACGAACCGCTCGACATACAGCGCATGCATAAGGAGCAATTCCGCGGCATTCGCCCCGCAGCGGGCTATCCCGCTTGCCCAGACCACTCGGAAAAACGCGTGATCTTTCGCGTCCTCCATGCCGATCAAATCGGCATGCACTTGACCGAAAGCTGTGCCATGTACCCAGCAGCATCGGTCAGCGGCTACTATTTTGCCCATCCGCAATCAAAATACTTCCACGTAGGCAAAATCGGTCGCGACCAAGCCCAGCTCTATGCCCAAAAGAAGGGCATGACCATCGACGAACTTCAACAATGGATACCGAATAATCTGATGTGACATGCGACAAAAAATCGTTCTCAATCATTTGCCAAAGAGCTATAAATTGACAGAAAAGCTCGCCTCTGCCGAGACGACCTTGCTCTCGCTGGAAATCATGCCGCCCCGAGTGGGACAGCAATTCGACGCCCTGCTGCAGCAGCTGATGCCCATACTGGAGTTTCAACCCTCGTTTATCAACGTCACCTACCATCAACAAGAAAAGATCTACCGCGAAAAACCCGACGGCACGATCGAAAAAATCGTATTGCGAAAACGCCCCGGCACCGTAGGCATCTCCGCAGCCCTCAAATACAAGACAGGTGTCGAAGTGGTCCCTCATCTCATCTGCGGTGGCTTTACCAAAGAGGAAACCGAATCGGCACTGTTTGACCTGCACTACTTAGACATCAAAAACGTCATGCTCCTGAGAGGCGATCCACCCCCCGGCAACAAACATTTTATACCCGAACCCAACGGACACAAATATGCCGTCGACCTCGTCCGGCAAGTGGCCAACATGAACCGAGGCATCTACCTCGATCACTCCTTACTCGACCCTCAACCGACCGACTTCTGTATCGGCGTAGCCGGCTATCCCGAAAAGCACTACGAAGCCCCCAACATGACTGTCGATCTCCAAAACCTCAAGGCCAAAGTCGATGCCGGCGCGCACTACATCGTCACGCAGATGTTTTTCGACAACCGTTATTTCTTCGAGTTTGAAAAGAAGTGCAGAGATATCGGTATTCGCGTGCCCATCATCCCCGGCATCAAACCCATCTCGCGAAAAAAACAACTCAAAACCATCCCGAAGACCTTCCACGTAAGCCTACCCGAAGAGCTCACCACCGAACTCCTCAAGGCCAAAGACGATAGTCATGCCTACGAAATCGGCATCGAATGGGCCATCCACCAGTCTAAAGAGCTCAAACGAGCCGGCGTGCCCATGTTGCACTACTACACCATGGGTCGGATGCAAAACATCTTTCGCATCCTCAGCGAGGTGTTTTGACCAACCACCTTTCAGCCTACTCGATTAGCACCATTTTACCCGTGTGATGGAATTCCGCTCCGATGAGCTCGTATATGTACGTACCCGTATGCGGCAATTCGCCGTGAGCAATCCGTATCTCGCCGTAGCCCTCGTGGAAAAATCCTCGCTTGTGGTAGACAATTTGTCCCGTATGATTCCTAATGACCAGCTGTATCTGTTGTGCCTCAGGCAAGTAAAACCCGATGACTGTCGATTCGGACCACGGATTGGGCCTCGGTGCATACACCACTGCATGGGAGGGAGTATGTGAACGGCCGTTTTTGTGTATAAAACGCAACACGAGCTTTTCGTCCTCATCAGCCGAATAGGCTTCGGGCGCAATGATCCGATTGGTCAAGCCAAAGGCCTTTTCGATCGAAGTCGAACGCTTAGCACGTACGACCAATTCGAAGAGAGTGTTGTCAAACACTCGATTGTTGGCCACCCATACAAAGGCGAAGATGCCGTCTTGGAGCTCTTCAAGGTTGAAATGCTCCAATGTCATACCGATTTCGGTGTTGGGAACGACACGTACGATTTCGATTTCATCGGTATTAAACTCCATTGTGGCTTGCATACCTTCGAGCTCGTGGATACGTCGAGCCTGCACACGCACGCGTACCGTTTGGCCCGGCTGCAACGTTTCATCCTCTATGAGGAGCTCGCGCTGCGACACATACCTCGGCGAGACACGGCGGAAGCGGTAATCTCCATTGACATCCCCAACTTTTATACCGACAAAGGCAAGATCGACATCTCCTTCAAAAGGATCTAAATCATAGGTCTCGGGGAAGGGTCTCAAGAAGGGATCTCTTGGATCAATGAAATTGTAGTTTTTCGGAACAAACCGCCAGGAGGTGTTTTTTCGAAATTTACGAATCTTGCCGAGGATCAATTTGCGCAGTTCCCCCATATCGGCTACCGAGATATCTTCGGATCGATTGACATCTGCTGCGATGAGGACATAGGGATTGTCGAGCGGACGAATACCGAGCAGATGCTTTTGGATGGCGATTAAATCTTTGGTGCTTATACCGTAGAGGTACCCCTTTGTACTGTGAGGCCGCACCCTGTAGCTCCCACCAAATGGTATGTCGTCAAAGCGGAAGCGACCATCCATGTCGGTCTGTACCATCAGGCCTTTGGAGCGATCGAGATAGACGTCTACCCCCGGTACCCTTTCCCCTGAATACGTGCGTATGCTGCCGACAATAGTGCCCTTGAGCGGACTCGGACACAGGCTCTTGTTGTCTTGCACGTCAACGGTAACCACACATTTGGAAGTATTGCCATTGACCAAATCGGTGACCCACATTTCTATGGTGCGCAAGCCTACACTATCGCAGTTGAAAATGCGCAAGGTATCGGTAGTATCCGCGCTAAAGCTCAACGCCACGGGATATCCACAGGGATGACTGCTCCCCATGTCGATGTCGGTGGGGCGCGCTTTGACCCATACCGTATCGGGAATGCCATTGCCGTCCGAATCCGCTGAGTCGAGCTCATACACCACACCCGACATGCAATAGGCCGTCGGTGCCTTGCAGTTGCGGAGTTCGAATGTGTAGCTACAATCGGCCGTGTTGCCGCATTTGTCTTCTACGACCCAGCGTATGCGATGCGTATCTGCTGGTACGACGACGGTAGCCGTGTTGCCCGTACCAGTGATATCGATCGTGCCGTCATTGTTTAAATCGATGAAATACTGCCAAAACAGCGCATCCGAAGGAGTACAATCATCGGTCGCTGTAGCACTCAACACGAAGGTGTCGGGTGCACAGTTGGCATTGTAAGTGCACTTCATCGTATCGGTACAAGGCGAGGTTATGACGGGGGCCACCGTATTGATGAGTTTGAGCACCTGGGTGTGCGTCCACTGGGCATAACTTCCACCGGCCGTCTGGCACCAGTCGATGACCGTCCATGTGCGAAGTATTTTCACGCACGCATCGATGGCCAGTACATTGTACAAGGTGTCATCGCTAAAGCTCATGCCTACCAACCGACAGGCATTGTCGGGCACCTTAGGCAGCGCACTGGAGTCGGGCAAGACATCGGGATCCAAAAGCGCCGTATTGCAACTGTCGACCAGGGTGTAATCTTTCGGCCAAACTATGCTGTCGGCCGTCAGCTCGTGAAAATCACGAAACACAATGGTCTGCGTACACGAGTTGCTGTTGCCCTGCGCATCGGTGACGATAAAGGTGCGTACCAAAGTGCCCTCTCCACACTGATTTATGTTGGAAGTGTCGATCTCCTCCACAATAGTGAGCGGACAATTGTCGTAAGCCAATCCGTCGATAGGCGGACCACCAAAAAACACCGAATCGACATCGATGACTATAGTATCGCGCAGGGAATCATGTGCAGCGAGCTTGCCAAAGACATTGAGATTAGTGGGATCCCAGCTGTACCGACAGTCGACGGTGATATCGGGTGGACATTGCACCAAGGGAGCCACCTTATCCTGTACCTCCACCGTGACCATGCAGGTGCCGCTATTGCCACTCAGGTCGACGACCCTAAAATTGACCATCACCTCGGTGCCCACATCGGCACAGCAAAACACGACCTCTGGACCCCATACCGGTGGGTTGGGTCCACCACAACTGTCTGCGCCCATGCGCTGCACCTCCATATAGTCGATGCCGCACTCGTCAAAGCTTCCTTGGTCCACCTCTTGGGCTTTGAGAGTAGCCATGCCCATACCGTTGAGGGAGACGACGATGCGCGATTTACACACGGCGACGGGAGGTGTCTGATCACGCACCGTGGCTGTGATGGTATCCCTCGTGACATTGTAACACGAGTCAAACACCTCATAGACGATGTCGTGCGTGCCTACGGGAAGACGCGCCAGGCCACCATTGGTCGACAACACGCCACCGGGATAGTGGATGCGGATACCGGCGACCCCATTGCACGCATCCGCTACCGTCGCTGCAGGTAGCCATACATTGGCCTCACAGGAATATCGCCCCGTCATCGCCGACAACGTGCGCGGGAATACCTCCAGCGAAGGCCCGAGTGTATCGACAATGGTGATGCGCTGCACATGCTGGATGATGCGGTGCGTATCGCAGAAAAATTCAAACACCTTCCAAATGCGTATCCACTCCTTGCGACACGGTAAGAATACCACCTGCATGTCTTCATAGTTGGTGTTCATATTGCAATACACCGGAGGAAAGGGATACAATGGCAAGGTGTCCAAATGAGGCACACCGAGCACATCGGGCCCAGGCAATGCACCGGGGACCTCGGCACAATCCAGCACCGTATCGCGCGGAAAGACGATTTGATTGGGATTGATTTTCTTGATGTAAATCGTGCGCATGCAAGTATCGAGGCCGACATTGCCGCTGCTGTCGACCGCCACCCACTTTTGCACGACCTTTTTAATGATCGAGTCTGTGGCATTGCACGCAACGGGCATGATTTGCTCATCGACCAACACCGGCCGCGCCGTGCTGCAATTATCCGATACCACGGGCGGAGATACGTCTAAGGGCTGATAACAAAACAGCGTGTCGTCAAAGCACGAATCAATCCGCGGAGGCATCTTATCCTCGACAAGGACCTTGCCCCAGCACTTGTTGCCGTTTTGTTCGAGTATTAAAGTGTAGTACAAGGTCTTACCGACATGGGTTCGCCCCATTTTATTGTTGGGTACAAGGGCCCCCGTTTCATCGCGGAGCACAATAGAAAAGGCCGAATTGCAAAATCCATTCGTCGTATCCCCTGCATAGACCATGTACGGCTCTAAGACGACCATACAATCCTCATCTAAAGAGACATTAATATCCTTGCAGGCCACATCAGGGGCAGGAACCAATTGGACGAGAATGTTGGATTGACAAGTAGAAGTATTGCCCGAACAATCTTCGACCTGCCAGGTGATAATATTGTTGCCCGCTTCGACCATAAAGGTGGCAGTAGTGTCGGTCTCCATCAGCGGTGTGGGACTGACGACCGTCACCGTCAAGCTATCGCTGTTGCAGTTGTCGGTAGCAAGGGGTTTGCGCACCTTGACAACGGTATCGCAACCCATGTGCAACAACACCGTCGTGTCCATACAATGCAATATAGGAGCTACCGTGTCTTGGACGCGCGGAAAGACATACTGAATGGCGTAATTGATATTGCCGGCAGCATCAATAGCCCGTATGATGCGCCGACGCACAGGATGATACGGACACGCCTGCAGACGCAAACTATCGGTACAATCGCGACAACTCGCCGCATCGCCACGCAGATCCGTCTTTGGCAATACATCTAAAAGGGTGAGCGTAGAAGGGTTGGTGCGACTGATGGAAAAGATGCGACCTCGATCCGACTGAAACCCCATCAATTGATTACCTATGAAAAACATGCCCGAAAATTCGTCGGTCATCAATCCCGTACTGCCCACATAACCGTTGGAGACATTGGCCGCATCACCAGGGATACACGACCCAATAGCCGTCGCAAGATCAATGCCGATCAATGCATTCTCCACCCCCATGAAGGCATACAAGCTGTCGCCGTCAGGGGTGGCTGCCCAATCTTGAAAGCCCCCCGATGGAAAGCTGATCAAGCCGCGCAAGAAACTGTCCACCCTCATTTTAAACAACAACAAAAAAGGCACACAGGACGGATCGAGCAAGAGGGGCTTGTACAACGGCGTAAATCCCGAAGCCAACCCACAGGGACTGCCCACATAAATCCTCCCTAAGTGTAACTGCAAATCTAAGACAGTATCCCTAGCCGTGTCGATGACCGTGCTGACAGCTACGAAGTAAAAGGTATCCTTTGCTACATCACCGACGTGCACCGATACGACACTGATCCCCACCGTATCGCCCGGAGGTAACACGGGCTGAGGTGGCGGCGGGATTGTGTCCATAACGAAAATCTGCCCCGTACGAGGCTCCACCTCAGCAAAGTACACGACCGGTGGACTATCGACCACAAAGAAGTCCGTGCGCTGCCCAGGCTCTGTCCATAACCCGTAAATGTGACATCCCGTCGTATCTTCGCAGTAATACCCTATGCCATTGATGCCGTTGAGATTGGTCACCGCCAGGGTATCCTCACCGTTGAGCATGCCGTTGTGTTGGGAGAGTACATAGGGCACATCAGGCATATCTTGCGGCCCATAGACCAAAAATGCACTGCCGTTGCAGTCAAAGGTACCACCCACAATCTCCGGGGCATTGCTCACCACGGGATTGGAGCAATTATCGCTGACCGGCGGAAATCCAGACGGCAACGGCCCCTGACAATATGCCGAATCGCACATCGGCAAAGTCTCAAAGATCGGAGGTATGCGATCCGGACTACACTGCGCCTGCAGCTGCAAACTATACCACCAACCACACAATACCATCGAAGCAATGGCGACAGACTTTTTCATATCCATGAGGATTTGCGTTTTTACTCCTTTGTCGCACCATCGCTTCGCCTAAGGAGAGGGGTACTGCGGCACAAACTTACATATTATGATTTTTTGAAATTTGTTTGTACCTGGTGCAAAGGTACGTACACATTATGAATTTTTTTAATATAAAATTGTAGGTAGTTACCCCCACACGGCCTCTCGGGCACTTCCTACGACATTTGATATCACCAAAAGGATGAAATTTGCATTTATTGGGTGAAACATTGTACCGTGGGAGTGGTTGTGGGGTACTATTTGACCTCTACATCAGATATAAAAAAACAGTCCATCCCTCCTGCGGGATGGACCGCGTGAAAACGAAATCGCCTTCTGCACAATTTTATTGCAGGAAGATCATCTTCTGAATAGCAGCACCCCAGGGCGTGAAAAGGCGGTAGTAGTACAGTCCTCCGCGTTTGAATTTCTCTGCGCCTACTGTAATCTGATGATAGCCGCGATCGTACAATCCCTCATATCGATACAGCTCTTTGCCGCTGACATCGAGTATTTGTAGGGTGATTTTACCCTGCTGAGCGAGATAAAAGCCAATCGTCGTTTGAAGGGTAAACGGATTGGGCTTGTTCGGATAGAGCACAAAGTGCGGAGAGGAGTTGTCTTGTGTCTTTTTGAGCTCGATGGGTTGTTCCGTCGTCTCCGTGTAAACTTCGGAACGAATGTGATAGCCTATCTGGAGCTCATCGAGCCACTGCTGGACTTCAGTGGCCTGTCGGAAGGGCAAGCGCAAGTATAGGACGTCTCGCAGACGCTGATCAGAACGCTCGGCGTTCCAGCTTAAGCGCAGGAACTGACGGTCGACGACATTCCAGTTTTCTTCTCGTATCAAATGCTCATCGCCGCCTTCGATCACTGCGTTGTCGAATCCACCAGGGTGGTAGAGTTCAAATTGGAGGCCTTTTAGTGGTACCGATGGTTCTGCAAGGTATAGACGGACGAGGTAATGACCATCCTCGGTGCGTTTGATATCGGCATGTAGAGCGATGGGCTTGTTGCGCGTTGTAGACTGTTGGACGTTGTTGACTCGCACATCACCTGTGACGTCGCCGATTTTGACTGCTATAAAATCTTGTCGCTTGTGTGGACTCTGTAGTTGGATGCGAACCTCTTCGTCGATGGGTGTGGCAAACGGATTGCGCGGGTTGTCAAACTGAAGGTCTGCAGGGATAAAACGCCACGGCGACTTATGCCGATTGAGCGTACGGATCTTGCCCAGTATTAAGGCGCGCAACATCGCGACATCGCCAATGGAGACATATCCGCTGTTGTTGGCATCAGCTGCTAAATATTGGTAGGGCGATTCAAACATCTTGCGCCCCAACAAGTGATTGTGTATTCGTATGATGTCGGCCGTGGTGACGCCGTTGAGATAATTCCCCTTGCGCTGAGCGTTTAATACATACTCCTCACCCAGCGGCAAGTCGTAAAAGGCATAATATCCTTGCTCATCCGTCAAAGATGATGCATTATCCCCACCGTATAGGCGTATCATCGTCTGCGGCACAGGCTTGCCATTTTCCAATTGCACCGTACCGTGCACACCCACTACGAGGTTGGTCTGACACACATTGTTTTGATCGTGCAATTCAAACTGCCCTATACAAGAGTCGATGTTGCCACTTTCATCTTTAGCATATACTTTAATCGAGAATATCTTCTTTTTATCAGGAAGTAGCGAATCGCAATTGTACTCGCGGACGGTATCGGTAAAATCGTTTTTGTCATAGGAGACCATGATATTGACGGAGTCCGTGCAGTTGTCACTGAGGTATTCTAGCAATGTGTCCGCTTTAATAAATATCTTCCCGTCATCCGGTAGCACGCGGAGTATCTTTCTACACACCGGCATAGGTGGCACGGTATCGAGCACGCGCACGGTGATGGCTACGGAATCGGTATTTCCACACGAATCGGAGGCGTAATAATAGAAGGTATGCGTGCCGAGTGGATAGTTTCCATCGGCAGAGACACCACCAGTGGTGTCGTACGGGCTGTTGTGGTAGAGCGTGTCCACTGGGCATTTATCCATAGCCGTAGCGCTGAGACCCGTCACTTTAGCTATACAGGTATCGGCAGGTACATAGACGGTGGTATCGAGCGTCGTCGGCACGATGGTAGGTGCGACGGTATCCAATATGCCCAGCACTTGGGTAAATTCGAACACTCCAGCACCCGAGCCATCGGCTTGGCAGCTGTCGATGACGGTCCACCTGCGATGGATGAGCTGGCAGTAGGGGGCTTCGTTCACTGCCGAGTCGCGATAGCTGATGTAAACCTCATAACATGAGGCTTTTGTCGTGTCGACAACGGGGCTGCCACCGTAAGCAGTGTCGAGCACCACACAGCTATCGGAGATAACGCTATCTTGCGGCCATTGGATTTGGGCAAGGCCGATGGGTGAATCGATGACGATGCGAATAGTCTGGGTACAGCTGGCAATATTGCCCACGGTATCTTGTACATAGAAAATCCGCATCACTGTTCCCACTGTGCATTTGTTGACATTGACGACACTATCGACATAGGTAGAACCCACACCGCACTCGGAACTATAGGTTGCGCTACCAAATTGCGAAAGTGGATAGAGTGGCTGATCACAAGTAATGGTCGTATCGGGTGGGCAAGTGATTTGCAACATGGGATTGAGCACTTCGATGCGCTGCGTATCGCGCCAGATGCCCTGCGTGCCGTCGTACTGACAAGAATCGATGACTGTCCACCTGCGCTCGATGACCGTACACGTATCGGCACCACAGAGGGATTGGTACATCGAATCTGTGTAACTCACTGCTATGCGGAAACATTCGGCACGCGAGGTATCGACCATGGGCTCGCCCGTGTTGGAGGGTTGGGTCGACGAACATGCGGGCAAGGTCGTATCTGCAGGCCAGGTGATATCGGCCTCTGTGATGGGATGGGGAATCACCACTGTGATGCGCTGCGTACACTGGGCACTATTGCCCGCCGAATCCACTGCCACAATCCTGCGTGTAATCGTCCCGACATTGCATAGATTGAGATCGACCACACTGTCGATGGTGATGGACTGAATGTGGCAGTTGTCCATGGCTGTCAGCGCACCGTGTCGGCTTAGTGGGAAGAGCGTGTCGTTGCACGCAAGAGTTATATCCGCCGGGCATTGTACAGTAGGTGGTTGCAGATCCCGTACAGTGATCATTACCGACCATGTGGAAGTGTTGCCGCAGCTGTCGGTAGCGGTAAAGGTCACTGTCGTCTTGCCCACGGGATAGCGATCGCTGGCATCTGCACCGCCATTGTTGTAGTCGTTTTCGATGCGCACCCCTGAGCTGCAATCCATTGCACGCACTTCACCTAAGGCCACGAAAGCCGAACACGAATCAACCTCGGCATTGACAGTCGTATCATTGGGCCCGGTCAGTACAGGCGGTCCCGCATTGAGTAAGCGTATGGTCTGTGTAAAGCTGAACATTTCATTGTTTTCACACGCATTGGTCACCTTCCAAGTGCGCAGTATGTAGCGACAGGCATCCGCCGGATCCGTAGAATCTCGGTCTGTATAAGAGGTCGTCACGTATCCACAGTATTCACCTCGCAATTGTACTGTGCCCGTAACCGATGGATCCGTGTTGGGATTGCATCCGCGCAGCTCCACCAGCGCATCGGGCCAGATGATGCTGTCGGCATTGAAGCGATTGTCGATGACGAGATACTGCGTATCGACAATGGTAGAATCTTGACCAAGGGCATAAAGTGTGACCGACCAGATGCGCGATACCACCCGACAGCGATACGGATCTTGTGCAGCGGGATCAATGACATCGACAAAGTCAAAGGTCGCCGAATCGACAAGACAGTTGGCTGTGCTCGGCACACCGCGTATGGAGGTATCGAGCGATTCCGTGCAGTCGTAAATGAGCCAATCGGGAGGAAAGTCGATGCAGGGTCGATTGAACGGACAACAAAACTGATCGTTGTTGTCTTGCACGATGATGTTGACGACGCAGCAACTTTGATTCCCGTTGATATCGGTCACGCACATGGTGTCGCGGTGTATGCCCTCTTCACCACATCGGAAGCGCAGAAATTTCCTCGTCGTATCCCTACCCCAGGAGTATACCAGGGGATATCCACAGGGATGTGAGCTGTTGTCGTCAACGTCTTTGGCCCACACATCGACCATTTCAATGTCGCAGATGCCGTCACCATTGCGATCCATTGGTACCAGGGAGACCACGATGTCCTTACAATAGGCCAGGGGTGCCTTGCAATTCTTGATTTCAAAGAAATTGGTACATACGCGCTTATTACCGCAGCGATCTTCAAATTGCCATAGGGCCCGATGTTTTCCTATGGGAAAGCTATCGGCAACTACAGCCTCCTGTCCAGCTCCCGTCCGTATCTGATCGTACACGCCGTCGTTGTTGAGGTCGATGTGCACTTCCCAATGGAGATCGCTGCCATTGGTGCACTGATCAGTAGCACGGACGCGCATTTCAAGGTATCCCCCTCGGCAGGTTTCATCATAGGTGCAGATGCTCGTGTCCCTACAATTTTCTATTACAGGAGGTACGGTATCGATGACTTTTATAACTTGTTGATGCTCCCACTTGGCGAGGGTATTCGTCGACTGACACCAATCAATGACAGTCCATGTGCGCAAAATTTTATAGCACGCATTCGAACCCGGAATAAATCGAAAGATTTCATCCTTATAGGCGACACCTACGAGATTGCACTCGTTTTCTCGGACGATAGCGGGAGTGTCGTACCCCGGCGGAAGATTTTCAGGCACCAAGGCCAGCGAATCACAAGTATAGGCTGTGTAATCTTGAGGCCAGATGATTTGATCGGGACCAAAGGGAGCGGGATTATAAAACTCGATCGTCTGGAAGCAGGTGTGAATGTTGCCGCTAAAATCCACGGCCGCTATCCCGCGTATGATACTACCGACCCCACAGGAGTTGCGAAAATCCGAATAGGTATAGGCGATATTGCGAATGCCACAGTTTTCACGCACATAGCCATCAAAAAACATATTGCCCGCCGGCGTTTGACCTCCACAACGATCCAAGACATAGGCATCGGGACCGTAGAGCGTATACTTCCGACGTTGGGTGGAATCTGCCACTACGCGGCCGAAATATTTCCCAAGACTGTCGATTTCAAACTTGTAGGTACACGGCACCCGTATACAGGGTGGACAAATCACGACGGGCGGCTGTTTGTCCTGGACCTCTACGTTGACCATGCAGTCGTTGGTATTGCCCGCACTATCGACCACACGCAAGACTACCTGTACGGTGGTCCCTACGTCGGCACAGCAAAACTCCACGTATGGGGCAAAAGTATCCACTACCGCGCCACAGGGCGATCCTCCATCCATACGACGCACCAGAAAGCGTGCTATGCCACAGTCGTCATAACTGCCCTGGTCAAATGTCTCCGCAGGGATGCGCTTCGGAGCAGAGTCTACCAGTCCAACCACGGTATTGGTGATGCATACGGGCACAGGCGGCACACGGTCTTCTACCGTCACCTGGAAGGTACACGAATCCACATTATAACACGCATCGTACACGCGGTATTTGACTGTATGGATACCCCGTGGCAATGAGACAGTGACTGGTCCCGTGAGATTTTCTATATATCCGCCCGGGTAAACCACACTGATGCGTACGATATCCGAACAGTTGTCGCTCACCTGTGGTAGGGGTATCGTCACGCGTCCTATACAACTGTCAAAGCCCAGCGTCGGAACCGTCACATCATCGGGACACTGCACTACGGGAGCGGTGGTATCGGTAATTTCGATAGGTTGAAAATAGGTACGCCGCAAGACAAAACTATCGCAGTGTTGTTCGACGACAAACCACTGGCGTAAAATCTTGCGCACACATCCCACGGGCGGAAATTCTTCATCTTTAAAGCCCACTTGAATATTACAGTAAAAGGGAAAGCTCGGATACATGGGCTCGCCGTTGTAGGTCGGTACGCCCGTTTGATCCGTGCTGATCCTCCCTTGGGCATCGCGCTGTACGGCATCACACAGCAGCGGATTGCCCAATGCTACGGTCATCGAGTCGGGAAAGACAATGGAGTCAAAACGAATGCGCTCCAAAAAGATCATCTGCGTGCAGGTATCGGACACATTCCCACTGTGGTCGACGGCTACGTATTTGCGCGTCACTTTTTTCAAGAACGTATCGTGACACATCGGTTCGATGCGCTCGTCGAGCAGTACGATGGTAGGATTGTCGTCGCAATTGTCGTAAACGCGGGGGCCGATGTAGTTGCGGAACACCACGCAGGTCATGGTATCGTTGAAGCATTCGATGACGGGAGGCAATTTATCCTCCACAGTGATGGTACTCCAACAGGAGTTGCCGCTACAGGAGTTCACCACTTTGGCCATCACTTTTTGACCGAGGTATTCACAAGTGAGCATATTGCCCGGCAGTGGTTGACCGTGCATATCCATCAACATGACGCCAAAGGAATTGTAGTCGTACCCACTACCGACCAACAGCATCTCCGGAGTGATGACGGCCTTGCCTAAGGAGTCAAGGCTAAATTGGACCTCTGATTTACAGCTCACTGCTTGAGCGGGTTGATTGCCCACTGTCACCGTGAGCGTCGCCGGCTCATAACACACCGATGGATGATCGACATCTAAGGTGAGGGTATACGTACCCATCGCCGGCCACATGATGTCGACATTGGGCTGGTCCGAAGGCCCTACAATCGTCGCCCCACCGCTAACGGTCCATTGATATGTTGCTCCCGGCAGGGGATCGGTATGAAACGATGTAGTCGAGTTTTCACAAGCACTGTTTAAGCCATAAATCGGTGGTGCATCGTAATACCTCGGGGGCTGGTGTAAGGTAAGGCGGTTGCCGTACTTGTTCTGGAATACGATGCTCCATGGCTGACCATCGATCGAACGCACCTGCAATTGAAACACACTCGTCGTTGGATCCAGCAGTATCTCCACTGGCTTGTCCGCCCCCGTACACGTCGTCAACGGGATGGGGGCCGCTGGAGGCGCGGGGCTCGTATTCGAATACAAGTTCGTGGCAGAGACAAAACACCAATCCAATCCCTGTGGCGATAAAATCGTGATCTCTTCGAGAAACTGACCATCCGTGGCAGTCGTGGCATTGTTTAAGCAGGTGGTGACCACGTCGATCTCAATGATGAAGACAAAGGCGGGATCGTGATCGTCTTCGTCCATGCCGGGCAGGGCATCGATGAGATTGTCGGTACCGCCACCCGGCTCTCCGCCGGCATCGTTGTCGGGGTTGGCGTCGGGCGTCGAATCGATATCTTCGACGGGATCTCCTTGTGCATCGGTGGCATCGGCTATCTCTGCAAAGTTGACCAACATACCCGATCGCGCATTGTCGTCAATGCGCAAGTCGATCGAAATCGTCACCGAATCACCGGGCTGTAGTCCACCTGCCGGTAGACTTCCGTTGGCCACCGTTAGCGTCCGCATCCAATGTTGAGAGACCGTATCGTATTCCCATCCGTAGCCTCCAGCATAATGAAAATACCAGGGGAAATAATCGACAATTTTAATATTGTCGGCAGCAATGCGCCCCTGATTGTATATCGTGATGTAAAACCGTACGGTATCGCCCCTCTGTTTTAAGGTGTCATCGGTATACTTGCGCAGCGCAAGGTCAAACCAGTTCCATATGACCTCGCCCACATCGTGATCGTCTTCATCGGTGCCATCCCTACGCAACACTTCATCGTCGATTACCGGATCATTGAGTGGGTCGAGATCGCTCTCGGCATCGTAATCCAGGACAGGCTGCCCCCCTTCCGTCTCCAAGTAAAAGACCTCTGCTCGATTGTACAACAGTTGATTTTGCTGGGCTTCGTCGACTTCTAAGACAATGCCGAATTCCACCTCGCCGCCCGGCTCGATTCTACCTTCTATGTCTAAAGCGTATTTTCCAGCGCTCAGCTCTATCCACGGATGCGTATTGATCGAATCGACATAATACGTGCCCGACGGCAAATAATCCACAACTCGCGCCTTTGTGATGGGCACATTCCCCTGGTTGATGAGCCGCAGGGTAAAACGCACCCTAAATCGATTGTTGACCAATTCGAGAGGTGCTGCATCTGACTTGACCAGGGCCAGGTCGACAAAAGGCACCACTGCCGGGTCGTGATCGTCTTCGTCGATCACATTGTGGTCGTCGACCATATCATCTGTAATATCTCCAATCTGTCCCCCCTTGTCGTTGTCTGGATCTTCATCCGCCTGCGAATCAAAATCAAAAGTACTCCAATCTTCCCCTTTTGGTCCCATAATGCGCGCGATCTCCGCTCTATTGACAGCGTTTTCCGGAGTGAGATTCGCATTTGCTCGCAGGTAGAGGTACACACGGAGCGTGTCCCCCGGCAAGTGAGGCGGCGTATCCAGATACCACAAAAAGCTGTCGACCGTCCAGCCGGGATTTTCTGCCGGGTCAAAGGTGTAGCCTTCGGTGAGGTAATCGACGATTTTATACCCCGAAATCGCCTGATTGCCCTGATTGATGACTTCGATGAGGTATGTCACCTGATCACCCATGCGCACCGGGGCAGTGTTCAAACAAGTCTTTCGCAAGGCTAAATCGACGATCGCAACCGTGGCAGGATCGTGGTCGTCCTCATCGATTATTCCATTGCCATCCCAGATATCATCGGTAGCCGTACCCACCTGGCCCCCGCTGTCATTGGCCGGATCCGTGTCGTATTTCGAATCGACATCTGTAAGGGGTTGCCCCATCTCGTCCCATGCACCGCTGATTTCCGCTATATTGACCAAGCTGCCCAGATCAATGTCGGCTTTGATGGATACATAAAGCGATATGCGTACGGTGTCGCTCGGAGCAATAGGCGTCATAATCCGCTTTTTGAACACGCCACCCGATTGAAACCACCCCGGATTGAGTGCGGGTATAAAATCGTAGTTGTGCGTCGGCAGGTAATCCACTACTTCCACTTCGTGGGCTGTCACCGTCCCCTGATTGAC
>WFXH01000076.1 GCA_015490715.1 Saprospiraceae bacterium
ACAGGTGTTTGGATTAATAGGGGAAAAAACCACTTTGGTCGTTGGAGTAATTGGACAAAGTGGTGTATCTTTGCAGCGCTTTTTTGCTAAGCAAAGCAGACTCGGTAGCTCAGCCGGTAGAGCAACGGCCTTTTAAGCCGTGGGTCCTGGGTTCGAATCCCAGCCGGGTCACCGACGAGGCCCCTGTGAGTGTACCTTGCAGGGGTTTTTTCTATGGGGTTAATAGCACGATACCATTGGCTTATCGCAGAGGTCGATACCGACGAAGAGAGCGCTCCACCAGGGGATATGTTTTGCGGTTGCTCTTGATGGTTGTGGCGTTGGCGGTTGTGTTGTGGTACGGACTTCGCCAACTGAAAGCTGTCTTTGATCGAACTACCCCATATACCATACCTGTCGAAGAGCGCTACTTCTTGCCTGCGCCTAAGTCCAGCTGTACTGTCGTACACCACGAGGGGTTTAGTCTGTGCTACAACGAGAAGTACGAACAGGCAGAGTGGGTGGCCTACGTGTTGACGCGTACGATGTTGAAACAAAAAAACGTCCCCCGTACCGATTGGTTTGAAGAAGATCCGAAAGTCAAGACGGGGTCGGCGACGTATTTTGATTACAAGGGCTCGGGCTACACTCGCGGCCACCTCGTCCCTGCGGCCGACATGGCCCATAGTACGATCACGATGCGGGAGAGCTTCTATATGAGCAACATAAGCCCGCAAAAACGCGCCTTTAACGCGGGCATCTGGCACGAACTGGAAAAGCAAGTCCGACAGTGGGTCTTCGACAAAGGCATGCTCTACATCGTGACGGGGCCCGTGTTGCAAAATATACGGCACTTTGTAGGCAAGAATCGCGTCGGCATACCTTCACATTTTTATAAAATCGTACTCGACTATCAAGAAGATCCTCCCCAGGCCATTGCCTTTGTGTTGCCCAACGAGCTGTCGACGAGACCTCTTCGGGAGTACATCGTTACGGTAGATAGCGTCGAGCGGCTGACGGGCATTGATTTCTTTGCCGAGTTGATGCTCGATTCCCTCGAGGAGCGGGTGGAGTCGCAGGTCGATACGGCTTTTTGGGAGTTTGATAAAAAATTGTATACATTGAGGATTGAAAAGTGGAATCACCGTTAAATCAGAAATAAATGACAAGAGAAGAGCGCTTTCGGAAAGTCATTGAGGAGGGGTATCGCTTTGAGGGAGACTCTATCGTACTCGGCACGGCAGTGTTGGACGGCCGCCCCTTGGAGAAGGCCTTAGTTCGATTGCCCCTGGCTACCTTCAATCGGCACGGATTGATTGCGGGAGCGACGGGTACGGGTAAGACGAAGACTCTCCAGATACTGGCTGAACACCTCTCACGCAAGGGCGTCCCTTCGCTGGTGATGGATATCAAAGGTGATCTCAGCGGCATTGCGGTGCCGGGCAATCCACATCCGAAGATCGATGAGCGCCACCAGTACATCGGCATACCATGGGAAGCAGCCGGAACGCCTGTGGAGTTTTTGAGCCTTTCAGATGAGCCGGGTGTGCGCTTGCGCGCCACTGTCAGCGAGTTTGGTCCTGTCCTCTTTTCGAAGATCCTCGGCCTCAACGAAGTGCAGGAAGGCATCGTAGCAGTCATCTTTAAATACGCAGACGACAAAAAGCTTCCGCTCATCGACCTGAAGGATTTCAAAAAGCTCCTCCAGCACCTGATGAGCGATGAGGGCAAAGCCGAAATCACCGCCCAATACGGCACCTTTTCGGCCGTCTCAGCGGGCACCATTTTACGCAAGGTCATCGAACTCGAAGCGCAAGGGGCGGAGCGCTTCTTCGGCGAGCCGAGTTTTGATGTGCAAGACCTGCTGCGCACGCGCGACGGCAAGGGCATTGTGCACATACTGCGCGTCAGCGATATCCAGGATCGCCCCAAACTGTTTTCGACCTTTATGCTCCAGCTGCTCGCTGAGGTGTATGCGACCTTTCCCGAAGAGGGCGATTTGGAAAAGCCCAAATTGATGCTCTTCATCGACGAGGCACATCTTCTCTTCGAAGAGGCCACTAAGGCCTTGCTCAACCAGATTGAGGTGGTCGTCAAGCTCATTCGCTCAAAGGGCGTCGGATTGGTTTTTATCACCCAAAATCCGGTCGATATTCCCGAGGAAGTTTTGGCACAGCTGGGCCTAAAGATTCAACACGCACTCCGCGCCTTCACCGCTAAGGATCGGAAGGCCATCAAGTTGGCCGCTGAAAACTATCCCGAGACCGACTTTTACACCGTCGACGAAGTCATCACCGAGCTCGGTATCGGCGAGGCACTCGTCACAGCCCTCGACGAAAAGGGACGCCCCACCCCGCTGGTGCACACCCTGCTCCGTGCACCCATGTCGCGCATGGACGTGTTGACCGACGAAGAGATACAGGAGATCCTCTCCCAATCGGAGCTCATCCCCAAGTACAATACGCCCATCGATCGCCAGAGTGCCTATGAAATACTCAGTCAAAAACTCGATGAGGCGCGCTCGGAGGAGCATATGTCCGAAAGAGAGCGCGACTGGAAAGCGGCCGAAGAGATCGAAGAGCGCAAGTCTTCCCCCACCCTGGTCGAGACACTTCTCAAGAGCACCTTAGTGCGCCAGATTGGCAGGACGGTGGCACGGGAAGTTACGCGCGGCATCCTCGGTGTGCTTGGTTTGCGGCCGACGCGAAGGCGTCGATCCTACCGGCGTCGCAGGCGATGAGCCAACAATTTTATACCTGTATAAAATCGTGCACCTATGTATTAAGTGCCATAGCCACCGATCACTTCGTCGGGGCGGATGTGCCTCCACTGGCCGGGTTGGAGACCCTGCATGGTGTAGTTGCCCACCCCGACGCGTATCAGACGTAGGACGGGAAATCCCACACGGGCACACATTTTGCGAATCTGCCGGTTTTTCCCTTCGCGAAGCACGATGGCAATCCAAGAGGTGGGAACGCTCTTGCGATAGCGGATGGGAGGCTGTCGCTCGGGAAGATCAGGAGGATCGATGCGGTATACTTCTGCGGGGAGTGTCCGGTAGGGCTGCTTGCGTACGACGATGCGCACACCCTTTCGCAGGGTGTGGATGGCCTCATCCGTGATGTCGCCTTCGAGCTGGCAGAGGTAGCGTTTGGGTACTTTGTGCTGGGGATCGAGCAAGGTGTGCTTGAAACGGTTGTCGTTGGTCAGTAAGAGGAGCCCTTCGCTGTCTTTGTCGAGGCGGCCGATGGGATAGACGTCACTGGGCAGGGCGAGGTAATCGGCGAGGGTCCGTTGGGATGGGTGCTCCGCAGTAAACTGGCTCAATACGCCATAGGGTTTGTAAAAGGCGATGTAGTGGTACTGCGAACGTGGGCGGCGCATGGTAGAGACACGACCGCGCCGTCTGGTAGGCATGACAGCTATTTATTGCCCAAGATGACGGGTATGCCGTCTTTGCCGCTTCCTATGATGACGACCTTGGCGTTGCGTGAGCTGGCGAGCTTGAGGGTGGCTTCGATGCCCTTGTCGCGGAGAATTTTGTCGGTCAAGCTCGCATTGAGTATGCGGTTGGCCTCTGCCTTGGCCTTGGCTTCGATGATGCGACGTTGTGCTTCTTTGCGCTCCCGCTCTAAGCGGTAGTCGTATTCTAAGGCGGCTTGTTCCTCCTTGAGCTTGCGCTGTATGGCCTCTTGAAGGGATTCGGGTAAAACTACATTGCGGATCAAGATGGCGTCCAAGTGCAAGTACTTGTCGCGTATGGCATCGCGCGTTTGCTCAAAGATTTCATCCTGGATGACTTCCCGCTTGGTGGAATACAGCTCCTCGGGCAGATACTTGCCAATCACTTCGCGCGTCGCCGACCGCACTTCTGGAATGATGATCTTCTCGAGGTAATTCATGCCAATCTCGTCGTGCAAATAACCGAGCTTATCGGTAATGGGCTGGTAACGATACGACAGGTCAATGGAAATGTTCAAGCCGTTTTTGCTCAAGACGTGCATCCGTTCGAAGCCCTCCTGGATGCGCACATCGTAGACGTACATCGTGTTCCACGGCATGATAAGGTGAAAGCCTTGATCGTAGACCTTGTCCTTTACAATACCTGTCGATAAGGGGCGAAACAACACTCCCTTGTGCCCCGGCTCGATGGTGACGATCATACTGCTGACGATGATGTAGAGCAATACCAGAGCAGCAATGCCCACGCCGATGTATTTGGCGATGTTCGGGGAAGCGCCATCCGCACGCTTAGGCTTCATATCAAATAGATCGAGTGACATATGCGTCGTATTGGGTCATACTTCATTTTATCTAACATCTGCCACAGATAAAAAGTTTTTATACCTTTCAACCAATAGCTTTGGCCTAGGACAAAGAGCGGATACGAATATTTTAAGGTAACCAATCTGTTCAACTAATGTACAGGTGCAGATGTGGTTGGTAATAGTAGTAAAACACAACAAAAACAGCTACCTATGGAAGAACATAAACTACCGAGGTTTTCGCCGGGTGATTTTGGTCGGACCGTAGACACACCGCCCAAGACTTGGCTCCTTGAATCGATATTGGTGACTCTGTTTTGCTGCATGCCGCTGGGATTAGTAGGAATCGTACACGCGGCCAAAGCCGATGCCTATTACACCGCTGGCGATATTGAGCGAGCGAAACGCGCTTCGCACGATGCCAAGGTGTGGACCACGGCGGCTTTTGTCACTGGTTTGATCATTGCCGTCATCTACGTCATTGGTATGATAATATCCTTGAGTGTGGAGGCAGATGGAAGTTTTTAAACGACAGCTCATGCGCAGCAGAGGCGTTTGGCGATTGTTGGTTGGGTTAGCGACAGCGGTGGTTTTGTTAGCGGTGTATTACATCTACGATCCCAGTAGGTGTGCGCTCTTTCCGCCGTGTCCGTGGTATTCCCTTACGGGCTACCAATGTCCGGGCTGTGGTTCGCAGCGGGCCCTTCACGCCCTGTTGCATCTCCGCATAGTGGAGGCCTTTTACTACAATCCCTTGCTTGTGGTGGCTTTGCCGTATCTTGCGACAGGCCTGATTGCGGAATATGTGCCGGGGGGTGCGCGGTGGCGTCGCGCATTGTTCGGGCGACGCGCCAGCTGGGTGGCCTTGGTCGTCATCGTCGGCTTTTGGGTGGTGCGCAACCTCTGGTAATTCCGAGGAGAGCTATTGGGTTTGCCCCTGATGATGCGCATTGCTTTTTAAGCTCTGTGGATGGACTAATCCTGATGAGGCAGGGATCTATTATCCGCCCGAATCTTCCCCGATGGAACGTGTAGATGGTTTAGAACGAGTGTTTCGTGTTTGTATAAAATGGTGCATCCA
>WFXH01000077.1 GCA_015490715.1 Saprospiraceae bacterium
GCCGCACTGATTTCATTAGTTGAGTATAAGGCCCATCCTCAACACGAATTGGGATTCTTGCTGAGCATCTTCCTCGGCCTGGTCATCGGCTCCGTATCCTTCAGTGGAAGCATGGTGGCCTATCTCAAGCTCGAGGGCAAGGTGGGGAACGTCCATCATCCCGTATTGCGCGTGTTCAACATCTTGGTGCTGGTCGGCATCCTCGTCTTAATTGTCGTCGGGGCCCTTGGCCTGGAGCCCTTTGGGGAGGGGAATTTGCCCTGGATTCTCTTTGTCGTTGCCCTCCTTTACGGCGTGATGTTTGTCCTACCCATTGGAGGTGCCGATATGCCTGTGGTCATCTCGCTGCTCAACTCCTTTACGGGAGTGGCTGCAGCGATGGGGGGCTTTTTGTACGACAATATGATCATGCTCACGGGAGGTATTTTGGTCGGCAGTGCGGGGACAATACTGACGATCCTGATGACAAGGGCAATGAACCGCTCCCTGCTTAACGTCTTGGTAGGCGCCTTTGGAGGAGCAGGGGCCGCAGCTGCGGGCAAGGAAGGGGATAAAACCGTCAAGGAGATATCCATACCCGATGCGGCCATCATGTTGGCTTACTCTCAACGCGTAGCCATCATCCCGGGGTACGGCCTAGCTGTCGCACAAGCGCAACACGCCTGCCACGATCTCGAAAAGGCCCTCGAAGAAAAAGGCGTCGAAGTGTATTACGCCATCCACCCCGTAGCTGGCCGCATGCCCGGCCATATGAACGTGCTCCTCGCCGAAGCCGATGTGCCCTACGACAAGCTCCTCGAAGCCGAACAGGCCAACGAGCTGCTACCCCAGACCGACGTGGCCATCGTCGTCGGCGCCAACGACGTGGTCAACCCCCTGGCCGAATCCGACCCTGCAAGCCCCATCGCAGGGATGCCCGTCATCCGCGCCTGGGAAGCCAAACGCGTCATCGTCATCAAGCGAAGCCTGCGCCCCGGCTACGCCAAAATCGACAATCCCCTCTTCTACATGGACAACACCTACATGCTGTTCAACGACGCAAAAAAAGCACTCTCAGAATTGGTCATCGAAGTCAAACAGGCTTGACAAAAATACCCGTACCTTTGCCCCATCGCTATAACCAAATCACTGAACGATGAAACCTTCTGGGACAAATCCTACACACGGCTCTTGCCATCTTCCTGACCCTTCCACCACCAACCGTTCCTACCACAACCTCCTGCCCGAACAGTGGATAGAACTCACCATCCTCAACCAGATGGGATGCCTCTCCGACACAGGGGCATTGGTCGTTCGCACGGGCAAATTTACCGGTAGAGCCCCTAAGGACCGCTTTATCGTACGCGATGAAGTGACACAGAATACAGTAGATTGGAACGACATCAATAAGCCCTTCGATCCATCCCATTTCGATCGGCTGGAAAAGGATATGCGAACCTATGCAAAAGAGCGGTCACTCTATATAAAAGACGGCTACGTGTGCGCCAACCCGCGCTATCGCACCAATGTCCGCCTCATCGCACAATATCCGTGGAGCGCACTCTTTGCACACAACATGTTTTTGCGTCCTACACCCGAAGAATTGCAAGACTTTCAGCCCGATTGGGAAATACTCTGTCTGCCCGAGTTTGAAGCCGATAGCGCCGTACACGGTACCCCCAGGGGCAATTTTACCATCATCAATTTTTCCAAACGACGCATACTCATCGGAGGATCAGCTTACACCGGTGAAATCAAGAAGAGTGTCTTTTCGGCGCTCAATTTTATCTTGCCCCTCCAACACAAAGTACTGAGCATGCACTGCTCCGCTACGGTAGGTGAGAATGGTGATGTGGCGATCTACTTTGGTCTCAGCGGAACGGGTAAAACCACGCTATCGGCCGATCCCAATCGCTACCTCATCGGCGATGACGAACACGGCTGGTCCGACGAGGGCGTCTTCAACTTCGAAGGTGGATGCTACGCCAAGGTCATCCACCTCGACCCCGAAAAAGAGCCCTCGATCTATCAAGCCATACGCCACGGTGCCCTGCTCGAAAACGTCGTCTTCAAACCCAATAGCCGCACCCCCGATTACGACAACAGCGCCATTACGGAAAACACGCGTGTATCGTACCCCATCCATTTTATCCCCCGCATAGCAAAAGACCTACAGGGTGGCCATCCGAAACACATCTTTTTCCTCACTGCCGATGCCTTTGGCGTGCTGCCCCCCATTGCAAAACTCACCCCCGCCCAGGCCATGTACTATTTCATATCGGGATATACCGCCAAAGTGGCCGGTACCGAACAGGGCATCGACGAGCCCCAGGCTACCTTCTCCGCCTGCTTCGGCGCGCCTTTTATGCCGCTGCATCCCACCGTCTATGCCCGTATGCTTCGCGAGCGCATCCAAAAACACCACACCCGCGTCTGGCTCGTCAACACAGGATGGATTCAAGGGCCCTACGGCAAGGGCAAGCGCATCGATCTACCCTACACCCGTGCGCTCATCAACGCCGCCCTCGACGGCACCCTGGACAAGGTACCTTATGAAAAACTCGAAATCTTCCAACTCGACATCCCGACCTCCTGCCCCGGTGTGCCCGATCACATCCTCCACCCCAAGCGCAGCTGGGACAGTGCATCCGACTACTATGCGCAGGCCAATAAATTGGCCGAAAAATTCGTTGAAAACTTTCGAAAGTACGAAGCGCTTGCCGATAGGGAAGTGCTCGAGGCAGCACCAAAACCCGTTGTCTCAAAGAACTCTCATGTATGAAATGGCCACACGTCCGTCTTACTTTAAGTAATGCAATCATACATGCCGCCTTCTTGCTCTTAGCCCTCTGTATGCCGATGGTGGTGTCTGCTCAGGGCATCGAGTTTATTCACGACTGGGACGAAGCGCTCCGCCTTGCCAAAAAACACAACAAGCCCATCTTCGTCGATGCCTATGCCAGCTGGTGTGGACCGTGCAAGCGCTTGGCTAAAAGGATTTTTCCCCTACCCGAAGTGGGAAAATTCTTCAATCAGCATTTTATCAATGTCAAACTCGACATGGAAAAGCCCGAGGGCAGGCCCTTCCGTCAAAAATACCCCGTGCGCGTATTTCCCACACTCTACTTCATCGACCCCAACGGCGAAGTACTCCACATGGTACGCGGAGCCCCTCGCACCGCCGAAGCACTCATCAACCAAGCGCGTATCGCCGTAGAGCGTTTCAACCCTGCCGAAGACCTGATGAAAAAATTCGAACAGGGCGAAGACGATCCCGACTTTCTCCTCCAGCTCGTTCAGGCACTCCGCGAATCCGACCAACCCACCGGCAAAGTAGTCTACGCCTATCTCCGTGCCGTTCCCAATATCTCGACCGAACGCGACTACCGCTTCATCTACGAAGCAACCGGCGACTGCGACTCCAAAGCCTTCGAACTCTATAGCCAACACGCAAAGCACATCAAAGCACTCGTGGGCGAAGAGGCCTTTAAACAACGCACCCTCGAAGCCTGCGCAAAAACAGTCCGCAAGGCCATAGAATACCAAAACACCGACCTGTTACACCAGGCCATTAACGCAGCCAAAGACCTCCTCGGTAAAGAAGCAGAACCACACACCTACCACTGGCAACTCGACTACTACGCCCGTACCAAAAATCCCTCGGGATTTCTCAAAGTAGCCGATTCGTACTTCCGCAAATACACCAAAGACAATTTGCACCGACAATACTTACTCGCCAAACGTGTACACTCTGCGTTTCCCAACGACAAAAACGCCCTTAAAAGCGCCCTCAAATACCTCAAAAGCCCATTGAAAAAAAGCGGCAGACCCGAATACCTCCACCTCGCCGCTACCATCTATAAAGAGCTCGGCAACGCACAGAAGGCCAAAGCCCTCGCCCAACAGGCCCTCCAGCTCGCCAGCGAATACGGAGAAAAAATCGCACCGTATCAACAATTCCTCCAAGGGCTAAAATAGACCGACCATGCGCTTCTTCGTTGAGATCATCATCATGCCCAAAAAAGAACTCCTCGACCCACAGGGCAACACGGTGAAGAACAACCTGCACCTCCTGCATATAGACAGTGTAAGCGATGTGCGCATCGGCAAATGCATCCACATGCAGCTGGAGGCCAACGACCGCGACGAAGCCACTCACATCGTCGAAAAGGCCTGCTCTGAGCTCCTCGCCAATCCGATCATCGAAGAATATACCTTCCGCCTACGCGAGCTATCAAACTCCGAACCGTGCTCTTCGTAGTGTCGACGCCCATCGGGCATCTGGAAGACATTACCTTGAGAGCTCTTCATACACTGCGCCAGGTCGAACTCATCTTGTGCGAAGACACGCGTACGACGATGAAGTTACTCCGCAAATACGACATTCACACCCCTATAAAATCGTACCATGCCTTCAACGAACACCGACTTCTACCTTCCATTCTTCAGCGGCTTCAAGCGGGCGAGCACATCGCCTTGGTTACCGACGCAGGGACCCCAGCCGTCTCCGACCCCGGTTACCTGCTCCTGCGCGCCTGTATCGAACACGACATCCCCATCGACATTGTGCCGGGCCCGTCGGCCTTTCTCATCGCGCTACTGGTCTCGGGCTTTCCACCGCAACCCTTTCACTTTGAGGGCTTCCTGCCGCGACGCAAAGGCCGCAAAAAGCGTCTCGAATACCTGTCCCAACTGCCCCACACCATTGTGCTCTACGAATCTCCCCACCGACTGCAGAAATGCCTGGCAGAACTGGTCCAACACCTCGGTCCCGATCGACACGCGGCCGTCTGTCGCGAACTGACCAAAGTCCACCAACAAGTCGTTCGCAATACGCTCGAAGCGCTGTATGAAATGGTTGATCAGGGTGAAATACCCACAAAAGGCGAATTTACCCTCGTCATCGGCCCCAAGTAAGCCCCTCACCCTTTTAAAGAGGTGTAAAATTTTATACCTTAGAGAAAAAAATGTATCGCCCGCCTATTGCACCCTTCCTCGTCGCCTTTGTCTGCATGAGCCTGTCTATATGTGGCCAAAGCGCCCTCTTGCGCATCGGCCACCCCGAGCGCACCGAGACCATCTCGGGCATCACCTCCGCAGCCCAGGGAGCTTGGGTATTATGCGGATACACCGATGCATTCGATGGCACACCACAGGGCGACGCCATCCTCATCCAGCTCGACAGCTCGCTCACCTTTCAAAGCGCGGTGAGCGTCGGCACGCCCTATGAGGATATGCTCATCGACATCCAATACGATCATCAAAGAGGCTTTTACGCCGTCGGATGGACGAAATCTCCTCGTGGCGATTACGACGGTTGGATAGTGCGGCTGGACGACGCACTCGATACGCTGTGGATGATTCGCATCGGTGGCACCGAAACCGATCAGCTATGGACCGTCCTGCCTACCTTCAACGGGTGCATCGCCATCGGCAGCACTCGCTCTTGGGGAGCTGGCCAGACCGATACGTGGGTGCTCTTTGTAGACTCCTCGGGTAAGGTCTACCGCAACTTCACCTATGGCTCCACCAGCGACGACGCCCCCGAAAACGATTACGAAGAAGCCGTGGCAAGGGGCATCCTCGATGGCGATGGACGGTTAGTAATCACCTCGCTGACCAATGCATTCGATAGCGATCTCTATCACATATGGCTGGCCATCATCGACACAGCTACAGGCGATATCCTCTACCAATACGCCTATCCCCATGACGACGAATCCTCCGTATGGCACATAGGCGAAATGCCCAACGACCGAGGATATCTCCTCCCTGGCACGCTTGTCGATCCTGAAAGTGGAGAAGCGCGCCTGTGGCTTGCGCATCTCGACACCAACGGTCGGCTGCTCCAGCAGCGATGGTACGACTTCCCGACTTATTGGGAAGAAGTATTTTACGTCTATACGACCCAAGAGCGTTGCTATCTCGCCGCCTATCTCGACGACGGCCACGGCGAATGGCGATCTTTATTGCTGGGCCTGCGCGATATCAATACCATCGATTTTGCCCTCGCCTTTGAAATGGACGAGCTCGACTGGCTCTCTGCCGTCACTGTAGATGCGCGTGGCCATCCCATCTGGATTGGCGTCACCACCGACACCGTGCGTTGGAATATGGACCTGAGCATGGCGCGCATCACGACCGTAGAACAACTGCACTGCACGCTATTCGACAACCAGACATTTTACCCCACCCCTGCCAATCTCTCCAACGCGCCCCTCTTCTTCGTCAAAAAAGCCCATCCCATTGCCTATCTATCCGTGCACTGTACCATCCAGCATGCCGAACTACCCACTACATGGTACTGTCGCCCCACGAAGACAAAAGATCTCCCCAACGGCACGCCCTGCAACGAGCGAGCTAACCCACATCACAAGGCTCTTACAAACAGTCCCCCTATTGTTATTGATGTCCTGGGGCATAAAATCAAAGGCGCACCATTTCATACGCCTTCTCCTCCCCTTCTTTATCTCAGTGGTCTGCATGGGAGCCTTTGGGGACAGCTGCGCAAGCAGAAAGACATTTGTCATGATCGCCGCTAATCGGTTTCGGCCAATAATCGCTCGACCTCTGTTGAGGTGAGCCACCTGCCGTGCTGACGTATCCACGTCGTCCATTGCCGATAGGTGGGGTGGGACTGAAGAGTGGCAGCATTGCCGGTGACGATGAGCTTGGTCCTTGCTCGGGTAATGGCCACATTCAATCGCCGCAAATCCCTCAAAAAGCCGATTTCGCCGCGCACATTAGAGCGCACTAAGCTCAGCAAGATGACTTCCTTTTCGCGTCCCTGAAAGCCGTCGACGGTGTGAATTTCGACTTCGGTATGAGCGCAAAGGCGGCGCATAAGGGCTACCTGCTCTTCATAAGGGCTGATCATGCCGATATCCTGAGCTGCAAGGCCGAGCTGGAGACCGTCCATTAACGCTTTGTGCATCCATCGGGCCTCAACAGAGTTGTAATAGGAGGTCTGTCCACGTCGGCGCTCTTCGCTGTCGGGTGGCGTATCCAGCCAGACGATCGGTACTTGCGGATCCCAAAGGGCGCGTGTCAGTGCACCGGGGCTCTCGGGCCACCGAAAACCCGGATAATCCCTCAATGTGCGTTGCGCCACCGACGGAGCAGCACGCAGCTTGCCATCGTAAAAGGCCTGCGATGGAAATGCCATGATGCGCTCGTGCATGCGGTACTGTATGGTCAACATCTGGGATGCTTCGTCCCCATAGCAATCCATGCAGCGCTCGAAGAGGGTGCGGCTGAGGTGCTCCCAAGCTTCGCGGGCCAAAACGGTCGGAGGCAACTGTCGATGGTCGCCCGCCAAGACGTAACGCTTCGACTTGAGCATGGGTATCAGACAAGCGGGCTCTAAGCTCTGCGTCGCCTCATCGATGACGACCAAGTCAAAACTTTGGCCATCCAGCCAGTCGTGACCAGCACCGATATTGGTGGCGCATACCACCTCCGCCTGGCCGATGATGTCGGCGATGATGTGGCGCTCCAGCTCTTGCCAACGTTGTTGGAGGGGCTCGATCGTCCGCTGGATTTCGATCCATTGGGCCATTTGTCGAAACACTTCTGGCCGCACACCGCGAAATGCCCTGCCCGACTTTGCCTTTTGGAGTATCTGTGCATCGCTCAACCCGCGGCGCCAGCGCTGCGTAGGTGCTTGCCACCGATTGCGCTCGAGGTAGAGCACATCGAGCTTTTCCCGCAGTGCTTGGAGTTCTGAATATCGGGAGTGCTTGGTCATCAGGTGGGTGAGGCTGTGCTCCTCCAACGACGGCAACATCTTGGCGGGATGTCCCAGGCGTACCACCCGAAGCCCGCGTCGGATGAGGCGTTCGGCGAGATTGTCTACCGCTACGTTGGAATCGGCGCATGCGAGCACGCGCTGTCCGTTGCGACACCACGCTTCGATCAAAGCCGCTACTGTGGTGGTCTTCCCCGTGCCGGGGGGACCGTGAATGAGATACAAAGGTGCTATAGCCAGTGCCCCGTGCACTGCCGAACGCTGCGAAGCATTTAAATCCGATAAATGGTCTACATCAGGCACTACGCCCCGCTGGATGACGGCCTTGCCCAGGACGATCTGCTTCAGCGTATCGTGCGACTTTAAAGACTGCAAGGCCTCGTCCATGCGCTGAAAGGGCAGATCGTTGACAAACAGATCCAAGCGGATGCCGCGGCCGAAGGCATAGCGCGGCACGGCATCGCTGAAGCCCACGACGATGACAAACTTGCTCTTTTGCAACACGGTACCCGTCACCTCCTTACCCGTGGGATGGCCCCGACTGACAAGCACCACATCACCCACCTTGATCTCCGTAGGGGGAAGAGGCCCCGCCCCGCTGTATTTGACCACATATAGACCTAAGGGATCTCGCCCCGCACGGCGCCCCATGAGATGGAGGATGGCACGCCCGCGATTGGCGCGCTCCTGTCCACTCAACCGTCGTATTTCATCGAGGTGAAACCGAATCTGCGCCTCTCGCTCAACCTTCAGCCAGGTACGAAAATATTCTACATACGCCCGTACATCGGACCACCGCGTCTCCCCTTCCATTTTTTGCCCCATTCTCTCCATACCGACGCTTTTCGACTCTTTATAAAATGGTCGAACTTCCGTATTTCAACCGACACTCTTATCTCCCGTCCATTGCACTCAAGACCCATACATTGCAACTGCCTTTCACACATGAAAGGCAAATCACACTGCGAAGGTGCAACTTTTCGACAGGCAAAAGGAGTTTTGAGGGTAAAATCATCAAAATTTTTTACCCATGACGACCGTACAAGATGTCAAACCAGCCGATGTGCTTCAAGCCCTCATGGATTCGCTGCAACTGGGGCAGCCTCAGACCTACCGCAATATGACAGTCATCCCCCTCTTCGGAAAGACCTTTGAGGGACTGGACTACGCTTTAGGAGAAAGCCTGATGAAAGAAGGCCTGCTCCACTTTACCGAAGTGTCGGAATCCGGATCGGTGGGGCATCTCCTCGCCCACAACACCTCCTCCCAAAAAGCCCTCCTCATCGAAGGCGAAGAGCTACGAGGGGCAAAACAAAACCGCACCATCAACACGACCGTGCTGCTTAAAGAGCAAAGCAAAACCGTCATCCCCGTCACCTGTACCGAGCGCGACCGCTGGTCGTATCGACACCATAGAACCCCGTTCAGAGAAGTTTTCGAACACCACCGACGCCAACGAGATTTGCCCACGAGAGCAGCACAGCGCGAAATCAGGCATTTGCGAGCCACCATCCGTCAATTGGAACAAGCTATCCTACAAGCTAGACGAATACGCGAGCGCCTATTCCATGTGATAGAAGCAGAAAGGGATTACATCCCCCACGAAGACCAACTCCAGAATATCAACGATTTCATACACCAATACGAACAATACCTGCAGAGAAGTCGGGAACGATTGCGTCAAATTCAATTGATGCAGACCACTGATGCGGACAATTTCTATGATGACGGATACAGTGAAAGAATAATGATGGAATACGACGACTACGTGAGCCATCGTATGCGCCGTCTCATCAATGAATCTGTCTCGCACAGTCTGCTCCACTCGAGCGTACCCCGTGCAAACCAACACCGCATGTGGAGGGAAATCGATGACTACATGGCGGCTTGCAATATGGAAATTCCCTCGAGCGCATTTTCCGAAGTGAAACACCGAGTGAAATCCAGATATGAGGATTATCTCGATGCCTATTCCTGCCAGGACGATCAAATCGGCGCCCTCATACTCCTCGATGGATCGAACATCAGCCTGCAAATACTTCCACACAAGGGCAAATTTTCGCACGTCTTTGACAAGTTTGTAGCAAGTCATGCCTTTGACGCCCAGCTTAACGCCAAACGTCGCAACACCACCAAAGCCCTCTCCGACGACGAAGCGCTTGAGCTTGCCAACGACTTTATCCGCAGCATTTCCCAGTCTGAATTGGTAGCCAATCCTGCGGTAGCACTGGGGGTCGACATACGCTTCAGGCATCCCCAAGCCGGCGGATCGGCACTTGTCTACGAAGACGAACCTGTCTATTTGTTTTGTTACTCGCGCAATTAAAACGGTACGAGCATGCAAAATACCTCAACCCACACCACCACCTCCACCTCTTAATCCTTTACACAGACCTCATCCGGCAAGTCCAAGGCTGCCCGATCACTCCCCGTGGTCGGGTCAGTCCTTGGCATTTTTTTTTTGCACACATTCCCGCCATTTTAATGCTAGAGAGCCCGCCGAACGGCGTATCTTTAACCCAAACAGCGCATCATGGACAGAAGGCAGTTTATTGGCGACAGTCTGAGCGCGGGCATGGCATTGCTCGGTGTCCGACACATCGAACGTCTGACCGAGGAGTTTACGGGACTCTTACCACCTCAACCAACGTCTCTTGAGCCGGAGGAATCCTTCTGGCGGGAAGTCAAAGCAGCGTATACGGTGAGTCCGCACATCCTCAATCTCAACAACGGGGGAGTCAGTCCGCAGCCTCGTATTGTCCAGCGCGCCGTAGAGCGCTATCACCAATTTAGCAATGAGCTGCCCTCCCACTACATGTGGCACATATTGGGCAAAGGCCGTGAAACGGTGCGACAACAGCTGGCGGATTTGGCCGGCTGCGATGCCGAGGAGATTGCCATCCAGCGCAATGCCACCGAGGCTCTGGAGACGATCATCTTCGGATTAAAATTGCGAGCTGGTGATGAAATCGTCGCTGCCCGACAGGATTATCCCAGCATGATCAACGCATGGAAACAACGCGCCCATCGCGACGGCATTCGCATACGATGGGTTGACCTTCAACTGCCCTCCACCGATGAAGACTATCTCACCCGCGTATATGTCGACCAATTTACCGAACGCACCCGAGCCGTCCACCTCACCCATATGATCAACTGGTGTGGGCAAATCTTGCCCGTACGGCGCATTGCCCGCGAAGCCCACCGACGCGGCATCGACGTCATAGTCGACGGAGCGCAGACTTTTGCGCATATCGATTTCGACATCCCATCGCTCGAGTGCGATTATTTTGGTACAAGCCTGCACAAGTGGCTTTGCGCTCCCTTTGGCACAGGCATGCTCTACGTGCGCAAGTCTAAAATTTCGTCGCTGTATCCCCTCTTTGGTGCTCCCGACGGGCCGGAGAGTACCGATATCCGCAAATTCGAACACCTCGGCACGCGCTCTTTCGCCCTCGAGCTGGCCATAGCACAAGCTATCCAATTGCAAAATCGCATCGGCAACCGACGCAAACATCAGCGCCTCTACGCGTTGACCGACTACTGGGTGCAAGCCGTTCAGGGGCATCCTCGCATACAGATTCACACTGCGGTAGATCCAAAATGGTGCGGTGCACTGGCGCTCGTACAGGTCGATGGCCTTACCCCCAATGAGCTATCCGCACGCCTGTTCAACCGCTACCGTATCCACACCGTGGCCATCCAATGGGAAAACATTCGCGGTGTACGCATCTCACCCCATGTGTATACCCTTAAGGAAGACTTAGACCGATTGGTCAATGCCCTGCACGATATCGCCGATCAATCCCATTGAGCCATTAGGCTGCCTTGTCGGCGAGCAGCTGACTCTTTTCAAGCTGCCGCCGCGCATATTCCACCGTTAGCACAAAGGTGTCGGGGCGATTTGAGCCGTTGGAGGGTATTTCATACATCGCCTCTGTCATAATGGCTTCGCAGATGGAGCGCAATCCTCGTGCGCCGAGCTTGTATTCCATAGCAGTCCGCGCTATAAAACGCAAGGTCTCCTCGGGCACCTCTAAACGCACGCCGTCGAGCTCAAACAGATATTGGTACTGCTTGATCAGTGCATTGCGCGGCTCGGTCAATATGCGCATGAGCTCTTCCTCACCGAGGGGATCCAGATAAGTCAATACGGGCAATCGGCCGAGCAGCTCGGGTATGAGCCCGTACTTCTTCAAGTCTTGGTGGGTGACGTATTTGAAGAGATTTTCCTTGTCGATGGGTGCCCGATGCTTTCCGTTGTAGCCAATAACGCTGGTGTTGAGCCTTCGAGCGATGATTTTATCCAAGCCATCAAAGGCACCACCGCAGATGAAGAGGATGTTTTCGGTATTGATGTCGATCATGTGTTGTTCGGGGTGTTTGCGTCCTCCCTGGGGAGGCACTTTGACGACACTGCCTTCGAGGATTTTCAGCAGGGCTTGTTGGACGCCTTCGCCCGACACGTCGCGTGTGATGGAGGGATTGTCGGATTTGCGCGCAATCTTGTCGATTTCGTCGATATAGACGATGCCCTTTTCTGCCGCTTTGACATTGTAATCACATGCTTGAAGCAGCCGCACGAGCATGCTCTCCACGTCTTCTCCCACGTAGCCGGCTTCGGTAAAGACCGTGGCATCGACAATGGCGAAGGGCACATCCAAAAACTTGGCTATGGTCTTGGCCAACAGGGTCTTTCCCGTGCCCGTCTCGCCAACCATTAAAATGTTGGACTTCTCGAGTTCGACATCCGACTCCGCACGCTGCCGGATGCGCTTGTAGTGGTTGTATACCGCTACGGCCAGGTAGCGCTTGGCCTTGTCTTGACCGATGACGTACTGATTGAGAAACTCGTAGATATCGCGTGGGGAAAATTCCTGGGGTTCGCGTGGAAAAAATGCGGGCTCGTCGCGATTTTTTTCGGATTCGCTTACGATTTCATACGCATGACGCACACAGCTATCGCAAATATGGGCGTCGATGCCCGCGACGAGCATAGCTGCTTCGTCTTGCTCTTTGCCGCAAAAAGAACAGTATAAATCTTCGTCAAACATAGCAACGCTTACTCTTCGAGTTCGTACTTGAGTACTTCGTCGATGATGCCGTAAGCGAGGGCTTCTTCGGCGCTCATCCAATTGTCGCGATCGCAGTCTTCTTCGATTTTTTCAACCGTCTGGCCCGTGTGGCGACTCAGGATGGCGTAGAGCTCATCGCGCATGCGCTTGATGAGGTTGTAGCTGATTTCCATATCTTTAAATTGGCCTTGCATGCCGCCCGAAGGCTGGTGAATCATCACCTTAGAATGAGGTAAGGCGGTTCGCTTGCCTTTCTTGCCGGCAGCTAAGAGCACAGCGCCCATCGAGGCCGCCAATCCCGTACAAATCGTCGCCACGTCGGGAGAGACGTATTGCATCGTGTCGTAGATGCCCATGCCCGCAATGACACTCCCTCCAGGACTGTTGATGTACATGTAGATATCGCGCTTGGGATCCGTCGAGTCGAGAAAGAGCAGCTGTGCCTGTACGACGTTGGCCACGTAGTCGTTGACGGGCACGCCCAAGAAGATGATGCGGTCCATCATCAATCGGCTGAATACATCCATCCCCACTACATTGAGCTGGCGCTCTTCGATGACCTGCGGCGTAAATCCCCACAGCGCCGGTATCGATGCCGTCATGTATCGCTCCAGATGCATGGAAGACAATCCCAGGTGCTTGGTCGCATACTTAAAAAATTCCTTACCGTCGCTCATTGCCTTCAATTGTATTTTTAAAACCAGTGAATTCTGAAGTGGTTCACGCCTCTCACTCTTCCTCCTGAGAGGGAGTAGGCGCCTGAAGCAGCGCTTCAAATTCCTGCGCCGTGATGGGCTGTTCGACTACCTTGACGTCGGCCAAGGCCTGCTTCAGTGCCTTGCGCACCATTACAGGTCGGACGATATAGCGCACTGCGTCCCGATCTTGAATAATCTTGTTGAAAATGTTCATAAACTCTTCGTTGCTGAACACCAGGTATTTGGATAAAATGTGTTGTTCGACCGCTTGAATTACCTCCTCTTTGGTGAGGTCGACCTTGTACTTCGTCAAGAGAAGATGGACGAAATACTCCTCTACAAACTTTTTCAAAAACTCCTCCCGCCGTTTTTTTTCCTCTTCATCTTTGGGCGGGTTTTCAAACACGGGACGCGGTAGATCGCTATTGGCCTGGCGCAAGATTTTATACAGCTCCTCGATAGCAAGGCCCTCGGCCTTTGATTGGAAGTGTTGCTCGTAGCGCTCTCTCAATGTCTGGAGCGCTTCTTCTTCTGTGGCGATGGCTTCTTCCTCGCCAAAGACCGCTTTAAACAGCCCCTCGTCAACTGCAGCGGGCTGTCGCTGGGTCACTTCTGTGATCTCCGCCCGAAACCACCGACCCACCTCTTTGGCCTTTGTGTCGTCTTTGATGTTGAGCACGAAGTAGCGCACGCCGTCTTCGGAGAGATTGCGGAAGATGCCATAGACATCAACTCGGTCGAGCACATCGCCCTTGCGCTTGCCGAAGATGCGCTCTTTAAACTCATCGGTCACATTGTCCCAGGAGACGATGCGCATTTCGCTGGTGTGGGGTGGGCGCTTTTCATCCGGTTCGACGATTTCCGTCAGGGCAAGGCGCACCTTGGTGCCGACATCGATGGGGGTGTCGACTTCGACATCCTGACCGTGCTCCATTCGGAGGGCTTCCCACTTCTTGGCGATATAATCGTCGTCGATTTCCACCTTGTACATGGGCACTTCTGTCGAAGCATCCAGGCCCTTGAGCGGACGCTGGGGCATGTACCACATTAAATACCGAAACGAATAATCGCGACTCTGGTCGAGGTCGAGTTGTTCGGGAGTGATGCCCGCGAGAATGGGATCGCCGTAGAGCGGAATTTGCTCCTGCTGGAGGAAGCTTGTGAGTGCCTCAGAGCTCTTTTTGTAGATGATATCCCAGAGGATATTCTTGCCGTACCATTTTTTAATGAGTCGCATGGGCACGTGCCCCTTGCGGAAGCCCTTGATTTGCGCGTTGCGTCGACTCTGTTGGAGCTTGTCCTGGTATTCGTCCCAAAAATCTTCCGGCTGAAGGGTCACCTCGACCTGGAGATCCACTGGTGACTTTTCGGTTTTTTCAATTTTCATGTATGAAATTTTACACCGGTCTGCCATCGTTGGTGCGGGCGGAGGGACTCGAACCCCCACGCCTCTCGGCACCAGATCCTAAGTCTGGCGCGTCTACCAATTCCGCCACGCCCGCAATTTCATTCGCACAAAGATACAGCGCTTTTTCAGCTGCCTTTGTTCCCTTTTCTCACACTCCAGTTCCACCGCTTTGCTCCCCTATCACTTCCATTGGGGGCTGCACTCCCTCATGGGAATGCACTATCTTTGTGCGATGATTTTTCACA
>WFXH01000078.1 GCA_015490715.1 Saprospiraceae bacterium
GATCAGCTTGGAGAACATGGGTGTATGGGAGAGACGGATGCGTCGGTTGGAGATCGGGGAACTGCAGGCTGTGGGCATCAACGATTTCATACGGCAAAGGAAATAGAATAATATAGGATAATGATGTTAGGCGTCTGGTGCGGGGTATGCGTGCAGGTCGGGAGTGGTTGGTTGGGCATGTTGATCTCGATAGGGTGGATGGCAGGGTGTACCTTTTATTCTATAAAGGTGTAGTCGATGGTGTTTAGTCGTGTTCGGTCAGTTGGTGGATGTGGCGGGAGAGGGGGCCGATGGTGTCTTCGATTTGGTAGGTGTGTTTTTTTGCCTGGTTGTTGATAAAGAGTTCGCCGAGGAAGCCGGTGAGGAAGAATTGGGCACCGAGCAAGATGGTGAGGATGCCGAGGAAGAAGAGGGGGCGGTCGGCGATGCCGTGTACCTTGAGGAGGAGTTTGGAGATGCTGAGGTAGAGGAGTATGGCCACGCCGATGAGGAAGGATAGCAGGCCGAGGGAACCGAAGAAGTGCATGGGGCGGCGGCCGAAGGTGGAGACAAACATGATGGTCATGAGGTCGAGCAAGCCGTAGATGAAGCGTTCGATGCCGAATTTGGACTTGCCGTAGGGGCGTGGGCGGTGTTGGACGACCTTTTCGCCGATGTGGTGGAAGCCGGCGGCTTTAGCGATGACGGGTATGTAGCGGTGCATTTCGCCGTAGAGATGGATGTTTTTGACGGTGTCTTTTCGGTAGGCTTTCAGGCCGCAGTTCATGTCGTGGAGTTGGATGCCGCTGAGGAGGCGGGTGGCCCAGTTGTAGAGTTTGGTGGGGATGGTCTTGGAGGGTGGGTCGAAGCGCTTTTTTTTCCAACCCGAGACGAGGTCGAATTGTCCGCTGCGGATCATCTCGTACAGTGGGGGTATTTCGTCGGGGGAGTCTTGCAGGTCGGCATCCATAGTGATGACGACTTGCCCTTGGGCGAGGCGGAAGCCGACGTTGAGGGCGGATGATTTGCCGTAGTTTTTGCGGAAGCGCACAGCGCGCAGGGCGGGGTACCGCTCTGCCAGCGATTGGAGTACCTGCCAAGTGTCGTCGGTACTGCCGTCGTCGATGACGATGATTTCGTAAGGCAGGAGCTGGTGTTGGCGGACGACGCGGTCGATCCACTGTATGAGGTGGGGCAGAGCTTCGGATTCGTTGTAGGCGGGTATGACGACGGTAAGGGCTAGGTCTTGGTCGTCGTGTGGTGCAGATTGTGGTGTCATAGGGGGCATTTTATGCCAAAAAGTCGTCGTCGTTGTAGTTTTCTGTTGTGCTTTGTTGTGCGAAGGCGGCTACGATGAGGGCGCCGAGGGCACCGATGATGGCGTAGAAGACGAACGAAAATACCTGCGAGAGGAGGAAGAAGCCGAGGAAGTTGTTTTCGATGTAGTCTTCGAAGTCGGGTTGGACGTCTTCGAGGAATTGGCTGAAGGATTGGTTGATCTGGTTGAGGGTTTCGTTTTTAATTTGTTCGAGCATAGTGGGGGAGAGGACGAGGGTGAGGGTGGTGTAGGCCATGACGAGGGCGGTGCCGATGAGTACGACGAGCCATGCGGTAAAGAAGGCTTGGCCCATGGTGACGGGGCCTTGAGCATCGTATTGGCGCTTTTTGATGGCGATGTACATGCCGGCAGTATATGCCAGCGGCGCAATGCAACAGCCGAGGATGGGTTGGGCTACGTGGGTTTGGAAGAGAAGCAGTTGAAGGAGTTTAGCCAGAATGATGGCACCGCCAATGAGGAGCCCCCACTTTATGCCGTGTTGCATATTGCGTATTTTGGCTTAAAAATACGGCATTTTGCCCAATTGAGTGGTGCGCAGCTCAATCTTGCATTAGCTTGAGGGCGCGCTGGATAAACTCGGTCTTTTGTTGGCCGTCCAGCATGTTGTGGGACAGCATAGCGAGGTCGAGCAAGTAGCGGGCAAAGTGTTGGCGCTTTTCGTCTTTGCGGATGCGCAGGAGCTTGGCGATGAGGGGGTGGTTGGTGTTGACGTGAATGGTGTAGATGGTAGGTCGCTCGCTATGGGTAGTCGCGTTGAGGCTCGTCTGCATGTCGTGCATGCGTCGGTAGATTTCGGGCATGGAGATGATGACGGGATCGCTTTGTGGGCTGAGGGGCTCGAGCTGGATAGGCACGGGTGCGTCACTGATGTCTTCGAAGAGGCTCTGGAGCTTTTCGAGGTCTTTTTCGGAGAGGGTGGATTGGGCTTTTTCTTCTCGGTCGATGAGTTTTTCTGGGATGTCGGCGTCGACGCGTACGAAGCGCAGGTCGTCAAAGCGGTGTTCGAGCATTTGTATGAAATGCGGGTCGATGATGTCGCTCATCCATAGGACGTCGTAGCCGAGTGCGCAGACAGCCTGTATGGAATGGTGTTGTTGGGATGGGTCGGTGGTGTAAATCATGACGTAGTGGTCGTCTTTGTCTTTTTGCTTGGCTTCGATATGTGCCTTGTATTCGTGGAGGGTGAAATAGCGCTCATCGATGTTTTTAAAGAGGGCAAATTCGATGGCTTTTTCGTAAAATTTTTCGTCGGAGAGCATGCCGTATTTGATAAAGAGGGACATTTCGTCCCATTTTTCTTCAAACTGCTTGCGGTCGTGGCGGAAGATGTCGTGGAGTTTGCCGACGACTTTGCGCGTGATGTAAGAGGATATTTTCCGCACGTTGGGGTCGCTCTGGAGATAGCTGCGCGAGACGTTGAGCGGTATATCGGGGCTGTCGATGACTCCGTGGAGGAGGGTCAGGTATTCGGGCACGATTTGTCCTACCTCGTCGGTGACAAACACTTGGTTGGCGTAGAGGTGTATTTTGTGACGGCGGATGTCCATGGCTTGATGGATGCGGGGGAAGTAGAGGATGCCCGTCAGTTGGAAGGGATGGTCGATGTTGAGGTGGATCCAGAAGACGGGCTTTTCGGCGCCGGGATAGAGTTTTTCGTAAAATGCGATGTACTGCTCGTCTGTGATGTCGGCGGGGTTTTGTTTCCACAGGGGATTGGTGTCGTTGATGATGTTGTCGACTTCCTCTTGGACGATTTTGGTCTTGCCGTTTTCTTTGACTTCTCGGCTGACGGATTTTTTGCCTATTCGGATAGGTATGGGCATAAATCCGCAGTACTTGCGCGCGACTTCTTCGACGCGCTGGGGGTTGAGGTATTCGCGGCTTTCGTCGTTGAGGTAGAGTACGACATCGGTGCCGCGGTCGTTTTTTTCGGTGGGCAGGATGCGGTATTCGGGAGTGCCCTCACAAATCCACAGCACGGGTTGGGCGTCTTTGCGGTAGGAACGCGTGTAGACCTCTACTTTGTCGGCGACCATAAAGGCGGAGTAGAAGCCGAGTCCGAAGTGGCCGATGAGCTGGACGTTGCTCTGGTATTTTTCGACAAATTCGCGAGCTGAGGAGAGCGCTACCTGGTTGAGGTATTTGTCCACCTCATCGGCGGTCATTCCGATACCGCGGTCGCGAATGGTGAGGGTGCCTTTGTCTTTGTCGATGAGGATGTCGATGGTGAGATCTCCGAGCTCTTCGTCGTAGTCGCCGCGCATGGCCAGTGTCTGGAGCTTGGTAGTGGCATCGACGGCGTTGGCGATGAGTTCGCGCAGAAAGATTTCATGCTCGGAATAGAGAAATTTTTTGATGATCGGAAAGATGTTTTCTGCCTGTACTGCGATGTTGCCCTTTTTGATGGATTCCATAGTGTCGGGTTTTTTCTCCCTTTGCCCTGTCAAATGCCGTTCCATACGGCAGTTTATGCCATTTTGGCAGCATTGAGTGGGAAGAGATGGCGTATCTGGTCGATACAGTGTTTAGAAGAACGCGTTGTAGCCTATGACGATGCCGAGGGTACGCGCATCGCGGACGCTGTGGGTGACGCCGGGATCTTCGAAGTTGCCACCGCTGAGGAAGTTGAGCGGCACGTAACCGAGCGTGTGAAATAGTTCGGTAAAGAGGACCTGTGCATTGGGCGAGGTGGCACTCATGCCGAGGATGGTTTGGCTCTGGCGTTCCCAAGGGGCGCCGGGGGCGCCTGCCACGAAATCGGAGTATTCCGTATAGAGGGCCATCTCCCAGTTGAAGGTGTTTTGCCAGTGGTAGCGCAGGCCTACGCTGGTCGACTGCACTTTGGCGGCTGGGTAAATATCGAGCGGTGGGTTGGGGTTGTGGGTACCGGGCCAAGCATCGAAGGTGGAGAAGTAAGCGAGCTTAAACGTCATTTGGGCCATTTCGAGCTGCCCGTAGGTCGACCACGCGGGGTTGTTTTTGTTACAGGGCTTGAAGTGTTCGACGGGAAACTCTTGGCAATAGGCGCTGCCGTGAAGGTAGGAAGCGCCCACCTGGAGCCTGGTCGCCACATCGATGGCCCAGGTATAATGCGCATCGAGGGCAAAGTTGTTGACGCGAGAAGGCACGTCGGTACCCTCGACAGGAGTATTGGCTGCGCGAAACTGGGCACCTCCCTGTATCCACATCAGCTGAGCAGTCAGATGCCGCGTGTGAAAGGCCGCTTGAGCTCCATAGGCCAAGCCGCCAAAGGCATGCCAGGCAGTGGAGTTGGTGAAATTGTTGACGCTGCCCGTCAGCCCAAACGGCACATCGAGCTTGCCAATGGCTAAAAATACGGGCAGGTACTCGGGATTGCCCAACAAGACAAAGCCTCGGCGCAGTTCAAGCCGATTGCGCTCCAGCGAGGTGATTGTCCCACGCCCAAAACTCTGCAACGGGTGGTACAGCAGCTCCGCGAAACTCGTCATCCAGGCGTTGGCACGATAGGTAAAGGCCAGCTTGGCGTGGTGGATGAGCGCCTCACTGACGTATTGTCCCACTTGATTGGACGAGGTGGGATGTCGCATGAGATAGCCAAATTTAGAGGGCTCCGTGGAGTATTGATAGTCTGCAATGGCGAGGAGCGATCCACTCAGTATCAGTCCTCTATCCCAGAGCGCAGTGTCGGCACGCAGAGCTTGAAAGAGATAGTTTGTCTTGCGCAAATCCATACTGTGGTCGAGCATGCGCGCCGCATATTGCGGTGCCAGGCGTATCGATGCACGCTGTGCATGTGCCGCCATGCCGATGACAACGAGATACAGGGAGAAGATATATCTACAAACCTTCATAGCCTATACTTTGCCCCTACCTGGTACAAAGATACGTGCTCTTTCCGTATTGGACGGCTTCCATCAAGGGGGTTTGTGCTATTTCTCAATAGTGGACATAGGGCTAATTCCCTCCCCACTTCTAATTCTATCGATGCATGTGATGGATTGCGGTTGGATCCCGGTCCCTTGTTTTGGCCAATAGAGCTGTTTATTCATTGTATGAAATCGTAGAGCAGTCGTGGGATGGCCTGCGGTTGGAGGGATGAGGTGCAGTGGTCGGGCGACTTTACCGTCGGGTGAGATCGCGAATACGGGCTTCGAATTTTTTCTGGAAGCGAGGGTATTCGCTGGTGGCGGGACCGGCAAAGCCCGTATGGACATAGCGGATGCGGTGGTTGCTGTCGAGCAACAGCAGGGTAGGGTACGATTTTATACTCTCCAACTGTGGAAAGATGCGCAAGGGTGCGTTGCGCTCGAGCTTACCGCCGAGTACCAGCGGATAGGGAATTCCGACGCGTTCTTTATATCGCTTGAGATGGCGCAGGGCCTGTGCAGTATCGCGGAAGCGCTCAAAGGCCACTCCGATGATCGGCAGGGCCTGGCGGCCGACGCGCTTGGCGTACTCGGCTAAAAATCGACTTTCGTCTAAGCAATTGGGACACCAGGTACCCATGATCTGGATAATGACGGGGGAATGGCGATAGGGGGGAGCGTCGAGGTCGACAATCACTCCCTCCGAGCTAGGTAGGCGGAACCGCACGGAAGTGAGGGGGTCGATCACTTTGGTAAGCGTGTCGGGATCGCCGAGGCGGAAGTCGTCATCGCGCACGGCTGTCCATCGGGCCTTGTAGTGCGGTCCCGAGCGAAAGATGCCGGCCATGCTGTCGGCATCGTACAGAGTGCCTTCGAAGAGGAAGGCCCAATATCCGTTGAAAGTGCTGAGCTTGATGAGGCTGTCTGCTGCAACTCCTTCGAGGTAGCGATAATCGCCCGTCTCCGTCATCACAGTCCCGTAGAGCCGATGCCCTTTTCGGCGAAATTCACCGATGCCGTAGTAGCTCTTTTGCGTCGTGTCGTCGGGAGTAAAGAGCATCTTCCACCGCCCTTCGACGGGATATTTGGGCGGAATCACAGGCAGGTGAAAGCGTTGGGTATCGCCGAAACGCGCTTCAAAGTCAAGGGCGTAGTTTTGCTTCGAGGGAATGATGAATTTGCCCTCCATATAGCCGCCGGCAACCAGAGCATGGATATAGCTGGCAAACTCGGGAAAGTGCAGCACCAAGGTGTCGGCCTTGCCGCGCGGCCCACTTGAAAAACGGATGTCGTCGACTACGATGCGCTCGTCGGCATTGCGGATGATGAGCTGAAAGGAGTCGTTACTGAGATAGCGTACGTCGAAGTTGAAGGGCACTACCTGCTGGCTACGGGTATAGCGGTATGCCGCACCGCGCTTTTGATACAGAGGAGGCTCGACGGGCTGCATCTTCTCAATGCGGGGGTCGAGGTAAATCACGCCGCGCCAAGTGCCTGGCGCAATCTTGGTGTATTGGTGTTCGACCTCGATGCATCGATGCAGAGCAAAGACCGTCGAAAAAAACACGAAGATCATAACAGCATGCCGTAGATGGTGCAGCACACCCTTGCCCATTTGCCCCGGCCAGCTCATGGCAAAATGCTTTGCTGCGAATGTACGACAAAAATGGGTAAAAACGCCGTAGAGCGCTAAACAGGCTTATCCTTTGGTCTTTTCACCAACGAAGTGGTCCTTTTTGTGCTTAAAGAGCACGTTAAAAGTCGTCAAGGTGCCGTAGATGCGGGTAATGTACTGTTGGAGATTGACGCGGTCGGCATCGTTGAGCTTGGGGTGGTTGTTGATGCGTTGTTCGAGTACGCGCAGGCGCTCGCGGAGCATGACGATTTTGTGGAAGAAGGTGTCGATGGGTATTTCTTTGGACTTCAAATCGGGGCTACCGGGCTGGAGGACGAGCGTACCGCCAAGCCACTTATCGGCAATTTCAACGGGCTCGGTGATGTCCGACCAGGTGCGCAAGATTTTCACCAGGGCCTCTTCGGCATCGCTGAAGCTCACCATACCTTGCGGCTCGACAGCTTCGATGATTTCCCAGCTCTTGTAGTTTTTGCCGATGGGCTTGATGCCGTACTTGATAAAGCTCACCATATAGGCAGCATTTTCCACACCGATGATGACGCCTTCGCCGTAGGCGGGATGCCGTACGCGCGAGCCTACTCCGAGTGTTTGCTCCATGTCCGATAGATTTTGGCGCAAAAATATCTAATATTTTTTTAATGCATAAAATGTTGGTATAAAATAGTTAATCATTTATCCATGGACTTCATACGCTCTTTGTACGTTGCTCGGACGCGTTTTCCTTCGGTTTTGTATATCTTTACGATGTGAATGCCGCTCACCCGTTACGCTGGTTAGCCGTCTGGAAGCGATGGGAAAGGGAGCTCTTTTTTGTCGAGCCCTGTATAGGGTGTCGTAAGCTCTATGCGAGCAAGGGGTACCTGTGTTTGCAATGTTTAGCTATGATGGAGCCCCTGGATCTGGCAAAGCGAGCATCCAATCTCTTTACGGATCACTTTCGAGGTCGTATACCCCTATGGGCGGGAGCTGCACTCTGGCTGTACGGCGAGTATACGGTGGTGCAGCGCTGTATTTACGCCATGAAGTACGAGGGCAGGATGGATGTGGCCGATTGGGCCGGTGCACTGCTCGGCAGGGCTTTGCGAGCTGCAGAGCGATTTGCCGATGTCGATTGTGTGGTACCTGTACCCATGCATTCGGCCAAGCGCATCCGACGGGGGTACAACCAGGCAGAGCATCTCGCCCAGCAAGTGGCGCATCATCTTCAAGCAGAATGCGACACTATCCATTTAGTTAAGATGAGGGATACACCGAGCCAGACGGGATTAGACCGTTGGGCGCGCATGCAAAACCTCTACAAAGCCTTCAGTCTTGTAGATACAAGCGCCTTTCACGCCAAGCATGTACTCTTGGTCGACGACGTATTGACCACGGGGGCCACCTTAGAGGCTTGTGCCCGTGAAGTGCTCAAGGCTAAGCCCCGTCGCCTCTCGATGTGTACCTTAGCGATGGGATTGAAGTAATCGACCATGAATCGAGAAGCCGTTCACGTCCTCATTGCTCCAGATAGCTTCAAAGGTACGCTGTCTGCCGATGCCGTAGCCGATGCCATGGCGCAGGGCATCAAAAAGGCCGATCCCACGGCATTGGTTGAGTCCGTGCCCCTTTCGGACGGTGGCGAGGGTTTTGTCGACTGCATTGCTCGGGCTGTACGTGGCCAGTGGGTGCGCTGTGAGGTGCACGATCCCTTAATGCGCCCCATACACGCGGAGTACTTCGTCTCCCATGATGGGATTGCCTATATCGAGATGGCGCGTGCTTCGGGGCTCGGATTGCTTGCCGCAGAGGAGCGCGATCCCAAACGCACTACTACCTACGGCACAGGAGAGATGATCCTCGATGCCCTGCGGAGGGGATGTCGACGTGTGGTCGTGGGTCTTGGGGGAAGCGCCACCTCGGATGGGGGTGCCGGCATGCTCAGTGCACTTGGCTGGCGCCTGTACGACCGCAACGACCGTCTGTTGCCTCCTGGTGGATTGGCATTACAACGGCTCTCCCGTATCGACGATGCAGCGGTGCATCCCGCCATTCGCAAAACGCAATTCGTCGCAGCCTGCGATGTCGACAACCCCCTCTTAGGACCACAAGGGGCCGTATACGTCTACGGATCCCAAAAGGCTGCCCCTGGAAGCACCTGGACACCCGAGCCCTTAGAGCGCGCTATGCGCCACTGGGCAAAACTCGTCCGCCATCATATCGGTAAGGATTACTCCCAGAGCCCTTTTGCCGGTGCTGCCGGAGGAACGGCTTTCGCTCTGATGTCCTTCCTGGCTGCCGAAGCCTTCTACGGTATCGATTTCATCATGAATCTCCTCAGCTTCGACACTCGCTTAAGACGCGCACATCTGCTCATCACGGGCGAAGGCAAGGTCGATGCACAGACGCGTCGGGGCAAGGTGGTCTATCGCGTCGTCCAAAAAGGCAAGGAGGCCTCCGTACCCACTGTCGTCGTAGCAGGGCAGCGTGAAGCAGATATCGATTGGCTGTACGCACTCGGTGCAAGAGCTGTCTTCGCCCTCGTTCCACCGGGCGTGACCCTCGATTTACACCAATTCAATACCTTTGACCAGATCGCACAATGGAGTTTTGATCTCTATCGCTTGTTTAGTTTCAATATCGCTCATCCGTCGAAAGAGGGTGGAGGGAAGGTCGTGGAGAAGTGAGCGATGTGGTGACTTGCCAAATATTTTATGCATCCGTATAAAATCGTACTATGTGGCGCGTATGGTGGGAGCGAAAAAGGCTGCAATTTCGCACTGCAAAACAGAGCGCGCGCGGTGCCTATTGCTATCGAGATACGTGGTATGTGTATGTAGAAGCAGATGGAGTAGTGGGCAAAGGAGAATGCGGAATGTTGCGCGGCTACAGTGTCGATGACGTGCCCGACTACGAAGAGCAAATCGACGAGGCCTGCCGATGGATGGCTCAACACGGCACATTGCCAGAGGATGGCCCATGGAGATCCTACCCATCGATTCGCATGGGTCTCGAAATGGCCTGGCTCCATTGGCGTGCGGGGGGAACTGCGGTCCTGTTTGCCTCTCCCTTTGTGGAGGGGAAGCGCTCCCTGTCTGTACAGGCCCTGATCGCAACAGGCGATGAGGAATCCTTCTGGCATCAAATCCAGAGTGCAGTAGACAAAGGTTACACCTGTGTGAAGATCAAGATGGGCACACGTCCATGGGAGGAGGAGTACGATCAACTGCGCATGCTTCGGTCGGTCTACTCTGCGGATCGGTTAAGGCTGCGTTTGGACGTAAACGGCAGCTGGGATCTCGAAGCGGCCATGGCGCATCTGCGCGCCCTCGAAGCACTCGACATCGACTATATCGAACAGCCTCTTCCACCGGGGCGCCTTTTAGAGCTTGATCGGTTGCTGCAACACTCCGACGTGCCCATCGCTCTCGACGAAGAGCTCAGCTATTGGACTGTACGTGATTCACCCGAACGACTTTTTGACCATGTCTTGCCTCATGCGCTCGTCATCAAACCCACCGGTCTTGGTGGCTTTCGCTGTGCGGATGTATGGAGAAGGGAGGCCGACAAGCGCGGCATCGCCTGGTGGGTGGCATCGACCTGGGAATCGGGATGGGGCACCTTTGCCATTGCACAATGGACAGGCCTGGTCGACCAGGGTCAATGCCACGGCCTGGGTACCGTGGAGTTGTATGTCGACGACTACCAACCACCACTCTACATCCAAGAAGGTCAACTGTACTGGGACAGCGCTGCGGCTCAATCGCCGAAGGAGTTAGAACAGACGTAATATTGCACGATGCGCTCGGCTGCTCGTAGCGTTGATTGGAGGTCGTCGTTGTACAGCACAATGTCAAATCGGAAGCGGTAGCGCAATTCCTCTTTGGCGCGTTGGAGGCGCAGTTGCACCGTTTCGCTGGCTTCGGTATTGCGCCTTCGCAGGCGTTGGAAGAGGGAATCTATGTCGGGAGGGTGTACGAACACAGCCAGGGCTCGGTCTCCCAATGCTTCCTTGATGCTCAGTGCACCTTTGACATCGATGTCGAAGAGGGCCACCTTGCCCGATTGCCATAAGCGATCGACTTCTGTGCGCAATGTGCCGTAGAAGGTGTTGGGATAGACTTCTTCCCACTCCAGGAAGGCATTTGTCTGTACTCGCCGACGAAATTCTTCAACGGGTATAAAATAGTAGTCCACACCGTGGCTCTCCCCTGGTCGCGGTGGTCGGGTGGTAGCAGAGATGGAAAATCCTAAACAATCGCTGTACTGGCGGAGCAAATGGTGCACAATTGTCGTCTTGCCCGCACCACTCGGCGCGGTAAAGATCACGGCACGTACAGCAGTAAAAAACGGGCTCATCAGACGATGTTGTTGATTTGCTCTTTGATTTTTTCGAGTTCGTCTTTGAGCTCAACGACCAGTTTTTGAATGGCTTCATGCGAGGCCTTAGCACCGAGGGTATTGATTTCTCTCCCCATCTCTTGAGCGATAAACCCGAGCTTTTTGCCCTTTTGCAGGGTGCTGTCGTCGTCGAGTACCCCTTCGAAATACTGCAGGTGGTGCGCCAAACGCGATTTTTCCTCGCTGACGTCGAGCTTTTCGATGTAGTAAATCAGCTCCTGATGAAATCGCTGGGAATCGACGATGTCGGGGGGTATTTCTTTCAAAAAAGCCTCGTGGAGGCGCTTGCGTATTTTTTCGATGCGCTCGTCTTCGTAGTGGTCGATCTCCGCCAGGGCGCGATGCATGTTTCTGAGACAGGAGCGAAGAAAAGCCTCCATAGCAGCACCTTCGTCTTCACGGTACTTGCGTAGAGCCTCTAAGGCACGGTCGGTCACTTCGAGTATGGAGTGCCATTCCTCGGTGGTCAACTCGAGTTCCGTTTGCTGTACGGTTTCGGGCAAAGTCACAAGGGAAGCCAACAACCCCTGGGTGGAGAGCCGATTGCGCTCGATAAACGGACGCAGTTCGTCGAAGTATTTTTGAAGAAGTATCTGGTTGATTTTATACAGCTCTGCGACGTGTTCTTCGGAGAGGTGGAGAGTATATTCGATCTTTCCGCGTAAGACCTGCTGTTGGATGCGCTTGCGGAGCTCGATTTCATAAGCACCAACATCAAAGGGTATCCGCACGCGTATATCGGTGTACTTGCTGTTGAGCGATTTGATCTCGACGCGAATGGTTTTGTCCTTGAGCACCCCTTCGGCAGCGCCGTATCCCGTCATGGATAGTATCATACGTCTCCAGTATTCTAAAGAGGCAAAGATACACACATGTCGTTTGGTGGTTAAGGGATAGCTTAGCTTCCCTTGGTAGGGGGCGAGGAGGAGCTGTCTCGAAGCCTTATCCTCATTGATAATGAGTGTCTTGTAAAAAAAAGCGGGGGGAAAACTTTCTGGTATTGCGAAAAATTGCGACCTTTGTGCGTCCAAAAACGCATAACCGTTTTGAAGAAATGAGGAAAGCAGATATCGTCGCACAGATCGCAGAGAAGACCGGCGTCAACAAAGTGGATGTACTGGTGACGCTGGAGCAGTTTTTTAAAGAAGTTAAAGAAGCGCTCTCCAACGGCGAGAATGTCTACATCCGAGGCTTTGGCTCCTTCGTCGTACGGAAGCGCGCACGAAAGGTGGGGCGTCATATCAAAAAGAACGAAGCACTGGAAATTCCAGAGCGATACGTGCCCGCCTTCAAACCGGCCAAGATCTTTGTAGAAATGGTCAAGGAAAACGTCAAATCACTGCCTGAGAAAAAATAGTAAATACTGTATCTATGCCTTGTGGACGTAAGCGCAAAAGACATAAAATCGCCACGCATAAACGCAAAAAGCGACTGCGAAAAAACCGACATAAAAAGAAATTGCGATAATCGGGTTCGCATATCTGCACGGGCGATGGGCTTTGGAAAGGCTCCCTCCCGTGGTGTTGCACCTCTATAACGGGTAAAATACAACCCAAAGACCGAGCAGCATAGGGTTTTATACACAGCTCAACGCTGTGATGTAGAGCAATAAAGTGTACAAACGCTGTGTGATCGAGAGAGCACCGTGATGTAGTACGAGGGGCAACTCTTGTATATGCGGGCCCCAAAGAGATGGTCCTGTGGAAAAGGAATTGATCATCAACGCAACGCGCTCGCACGTAGAGATAGCGCTGCTTGAAGACGGAAAGCTGGTAGAACTGCACCGCCAGGATTACGGCGTCGACTTCAACGTCGGCGACATCTTCCTCGGTAAGGTCAAAAAACTCATGCCCGGCCTCAATGCAGCCTTTGTGGATATCGGGCACAAACGCGATGCCTTTCTTCATTACACCGATCTGGGCCCTCAATTGCGTTCGCTGCTCAAGTGGACGCGCCAGTCCATGGGTAATGCCACTTCAGCAGAACTGCACAACTTCCAGCTCGAACCACCCATCATCAAGACGGGCAAGATCACCGAAGTGCTGCGCAAGAACATGCCCATCATGGTGCAGATCCTCAAAGAGCCCATCTCCACGAAGGGCCCGCGCTTGAGCTGCGAGCTCACCCTGCCCGGGCGGTATGTCGTCTTGTGCCCCTTCCAAAACTTTATCTCCGTCTCTAAAAAGATCGCGCGTCCCGACGAACGCCTCCGCCTGCGCAAGATAGCCGAGAGTATACGCCCTCCCAACTTTGGCCTCATCGTCCGTACAGCGGCAGAAGGCAAACGCGTCGCCGAACTCCATCAGGAAATTCGCGATATCCTCCACCGTTGGGGGCATATCCATCGCCAGCTCAAACACGCCACCCCGCCCAAGAAGCTCCTCGCCGAGATGGACAAGACCTCCTCCATACTACGCGATATCCTCACCGACGAATTTCACTCCATCGTCGTCAATAACCCCCATCTGTACAATCAAATCAAAACCCTCCTCCAACAAATTGCCCCCGAAAAGGTCAAAATCCTCAAACTCTACAAATCCTCCACGCCCATCTTCACCCACTACAACGTGGCCAAGCAGATCCGAGCCTCTTTCGGCAAGACGACCACTCTGAAGAGCGGTTCCTACATCGTCATCGAGCGCACCGAAGCCATGCACGTCATCGACGTCAACAGCGGACCCAAACCCGTCAACCTCTCCCAGGAAGAAGCCGCCATCAAGGTCAATCTCGAAGCCGCCGAAGAGATCGCCCGCCAGCTCCGTCTGCGCGACCTCGGAGGCCTCATCGTCATCGATTTTATCGACATGCGCAATCCCGAAAATAAAAAGCTTCTCTATCAGCGCATGCGCGAGTTTATGGCTTCCGACAGAGCTCAACACACCATCCTCCCCTTGAGTCGTTTCGGGCTGATGCAGATCACACGCCAACGCGTACGCCCAGAAGTCCAAATCGACACCACTTCCAAGTGCCCTACCTGCGGCGGCACGGGGATCATCGAATCCCCACTTCTCGTCATCGACCGCATCGAACGCGATATCCATTACATCCTAACCGCTAATCCGAAGGTCAAACTCAGCCTCCACGCTCATCCCTTCGTCGCCGCCTACCTGACCAAAGGTTTCCCCTCCATGCAGATGAAATGGTGGTGGAAATCCGGCAAATGGGTCAAAATCGTCGGTGACGAACAGCTCGGCATACTCGATTACAAGTTTTACGGCGCCGAAAACAACGAGATCCGCCTCAACCGACTCTGAGCATGCCCCGCGTCCTCTATGCCGTCCTCAACTGGGGATTGGGCCATGCAAGCCGCTCGATACCCATCATTCGGCGCCTAAACGATCGTGGTGCCCAGATCATCATCGCCTCTGATGGCATGGCTCTCCACTTGCTGCGTCAGCACTTCCCACAACTTCAAACAATCACCTTGCCCTCGTTACAAGTGCGCTACTCCCACACATCGCTATGGTGGAACGCCTTCCGCCATGGTCGACACTGGCTGATGTCGGTGTACAGAGACCACCATTTCATACGCCGATGGCTTCGCTCTCATGAAGTAGACGGTATCATCAGCGACCACCGCCTCGGCATCTGGGCTCCCCACATCCCTTCGGTACTCATCGCCCACCAGCTGACAATCCCCTTGCGTCCGAGGTGGCTGCATCGACTTGTCAACAGCTGGCACCATCGCCACTGTCGCAAATACCACGACATATGGGTGCCCGACTACCCCGATCGAAGGCTCAGCGGTGCCCTGTCGCATTGTCCTGGGGGTCGAATGGCCTTTATCGGACCGCAATCGCAGTTTTCGTCGTACACCCAAGGTCCGCAGCCTCGTCCAATACGCAAAGCCATCGCCGTACTCTCAGGGCCCGAACCGTTTCGCACCACTCTGGAATCTACGCTGTGTACGGTTTTGGAAGACCTCCAATGGTCCTACCTGCTCGTGCGCGGCACGACGACCTCCCAACCCATACCGCATTCTCTTCGTTACGGTGCGGCTATCGACTTCCTATCCGGCGAAGAGCTGTTCCAGGAAATCCGAGTCTCAGAGTTTTACATCGGAAGGGCAGGCTACTCCACTTTGATGGATCTCGAATACCTCCGCAAACCCGCCCTGCTCATCACCACACCCACACAACCCGAGCAAGTGTATTTAGCACAGTACCACCAACACCATCCGTATTGGCACTTTGTACCTCCCGAAGCTTCGGCGATTCAGGAGGGTATGAAATGGTTGACCGCAATGCCGCTACCGCCCACCGAGACGACCGAAGATTTGTTAGAAAAACCACTGTACCATTTTATTAATCGCTTGAAATGAATCCATTGGCTGTCGAAATGCTGTACCTTTGATTGAAAATATCGATCGATGCGAAGACGACACCATATAGGAAGAGTCTACACCGTCCTCACGCCCAACTGTTTGATCACACTACTCACCATCGTTGTGCTCTCCATCGCCCCTGTAAAAGGACAGCCCCTACACTTCGACGCGCAGCGCTCGGAGATCCAACCACAGCATTTTACACAATTGCACTGGCTAAAGGGCGAAGAGTACTTTACCGTGCTCGATGCAGGAGC
>WFXH01000079.1 GCA_015490715.1 Saprospiraceae bacterium
CACTACTCACCATCGTTGTGCTCTCCATCGCCCCTGTAAAAGGACAGCCCCTACACTTCGACGCGCAGCGCTCGGAGATCCAACCACAGCATTTTACACAATTGCACTGGCTAAAGGGCGAAGAGTACTTTACCGTGCTCGATGCAGGAGCCATCGTGAAATACCGGGCTGCCGATTTAAATCCCGATGAAGTGGTGTTCCGCCCGCCCGAGCATGGCATCGACCTGTATCGGTGGAGCCCCGACGAGACCAAAATACTCTACGCCTACGACAAAAAGCCCATCTATCGATACTCCTTTACGGCCATCTACGGCATTTACGACGTAGAAGCGCAGATGGATTTCATCATCGATTCTACACCCATTCTAAATGTCACGTGGAGCCCCGACGGCAAGCACTTCGCTTATGTCAAAGACAACAATATCTACATCTACGACGTCGAGGGGCGAAACAGCCGGGCCATCACCAGCGACGGCCGTGCACTCACCGTGAGCAATGGCCTTTCCGACTGGGTCTACGAAGAGGAATTCTCGCTCGTCCGCGCCTTGGAATGGTCGCCCGATGGTAAAAAGCTCCTCTTCTTGCGCTTTGACCAGCGAAGCGTACCCATCTATGCACTACAATTTTACCGACACCAGCTCTACCCTCAACCTTACCGCTACCGATATCCTCGCGTAGGACAGCCCAATAGCCGCGTGACGGCTATCGTATACGACGTGAGGAGTGCACGCTTCGATACCGTCCTCTCTACGGGTGAGCATCTGGAGTACATCCCGCGATTGGGCTGGACTCCTACAGGACAGATGTGGTTTTATGGACTCAACCGAAAACAAGACGACTTGCGCGTGATCTTGGTCGATACTCAGGGTCGCCGGCGCGTCCTGCTGCGCGAGACAGCTCCCACATACGTAGAAGTACACGATTTCATGCGCTTTTCGTCCGATGGGCGATACTTCCTCTGGCTGTCCAGCCGCACGGGCTTTGCCGAGCTCTACCTCGGCCATGTCGAAAGCGGCGCACTTGAGCAACTCACTCGTGAAGGTGCTTCGTCCAATGAGGTGACCGATGTGCATTTTAGCGAGCGATGGAGAGATACGCTCTACTACACCGCCACTGCACACCACGGCATTGACCGCGTGGTCAAACTACTGGATGTCCCGCGACATAGGGCTACTCAATGGAGCTGTGCGACGGGGAGCCACGGCTTGAAGCCCTCTCCCTCGGCGAAATACACTCTCTATTGGCGCAGCAGTGTCCACACCCCTCCGCGCGTCGGCATCTACCGCAAAGGAGAAAGCCCCCTGTACGACGATCGCTATGGCCACTCCTCCTGCACCTCTCCAGCAGGCTTTCAATACACAGGTGTGCAGTTTTTGCAGCTGCCCAACGGCTATGGAGATAGCCTCAATGCGTGGGTATGGTTTCCCGACGATTTCGACACTACGCAGCCGCATCCGCTGGTGCTCTATGTCTACGGTGGCCCGGGCAGTCAGACCGTGCGCAATCGAGCTGGGGTGGGGCAACTCGGCGGTATCCACGCTGCCTTGGTCCGACACGGCATCGTCGTGGCGTCGGTCGACAACCGCGGCACGGGCGGTCGCGGAGCGCGATTTAAGGACTGTACCTATGGCCAACTCAGCCACTACGAAGTCTCCGACCAGGTAGCAGCTGCCCGTTATTTCGCCCAAAAGCCATGGATCAACCCCAATGCCATCGCCATCTGGGGATGGAGCTACGGCGGCTATATGGCGCTCAAATGCCTCTTTGCCGATACCATCTTTAGCGCCGCCGCTGCAGTGGCACCTGTCACCGATTGGCGATGGTACGACAACATCTACACCGAGCGCTATATGAATACCCTCGAAGCCAATCCCGAAGGATACCGTCAGAGCTCAGTACTGAGCGATTCAGCGAAATTTCGCGGTCGGCTCCTCCTCATCCACGGAATGGCCGACGACAATGTACACTTCCAACACTCTGCCGAACTGGCTCGACTGCTCATCAATAGCCATTGCGATGTGCAATTCTATGCCGTACCCAACGAAAACCACGGATTTTCCAAAGAGGGAAAGGTCCTATGGGTATTGCGTAAAGTGACGGAATTTTTGATCGACCAGCTCTTGTTGAAGCCGAACAAGTAAGTACGATTTCATATGGCAGCGAAGAAAAAGACAACATCTCACGCCGTAGAGATCATCAACAAGCGGGCGAGCTACGAATACCAAATCGTCGAAAAGTACGAAGCCGGCATCGCCCTACTCGGCACCGAAATCAAGTCGATTCGCCAGCGCAAGGTCAATCTCAACGATGCCTACTGCTTCTTCAAGGGCAATGAGCTGTACGTCAAAAACATGCACATCGCCGAATACGAATATGGAGGTGCCTTCAACCACGACCCCCGCCGCCTGCGCAAGCTCCTCCTCCACCGACATGAGCTCCGCCGCCTTCAAACGAAGGTCAAGGAAAAGGGCTTCACCATTGTGCCATTGCGCCTGTACATCAATGAGCGCGGCATCGCCAAACTCGAAATCGCCCTGGTCACCGGCAAGAAGAAGTACGACAAAAAAGCCGCCATCAAAGAGCGCGATATCGCCCGCGAAATGGAACGCGAACTCAAGCGCTGGCGTTAGTCGTCCTCAAGAGTAGCAAGCACTTCGCGTATGAGCTCAGGCTCGTAGCCCTTCTGGTAGAGATAGCGATACGTGCGCAGGATGGCCTCAGGTGATGTCGCGCCTTCCAGATGCTCACGTGCGAGCTCTTCAAGCACTTTGCGGTACCCCTCATCATCAATCTCACCGAGCGCAGCTCGTATGAGGGCTCTCGAGATGCCCTTTTGCCGCAACGCATCCGCAATCTTGCGGCGCCCCCATCGATGATAGCGAAATCGACTTCGGGCAAAGACCTCCGCATAGCGCGCATCGTCGACATACCCCTCCATACGCAAACGGCGCAAGAGCTCCAGCCGCCATTGCTCGGGCACCCCAGAGCGCTCCATCTTCTGCATTACCTCCTGCGTACACCGCTCCCGATAGGCACAATACGACTGTAGTCGGTGTAAAAATCGGGTAAAGTCCTCATGCATCAGTTGCTCGACTGCCATGATAAAAGGTGCTGTCGATATGCGAAAAGTGCTAACTTTGCAGCGTAAAGGTAAAAACATTCGCCAAGGGATGTTGTTTATATACCATACGTCGCGCAACAGGCGCGATAGCACCGACGTTGCTACTATCGCGTATAAAATGGTGCTACGGGAAGGATAAACACGGCATTCCCGCGCTACTGAGACGCAATAAAATAGCATACAACACTTGTGAAAATGTTTTGCGTATGAGAAAGGTGACTTACATGACTAAGGAGGGATATGAAAAGCTGCTCAAAGAGCTCGAAGAGCTCAAAACCAACGGCCGACGCCAGGTAGCAAAGGCCATCGCAGAGGCACGCGAAAAGGGCGACCTCAGCGAAAACGCCGAGTACGATGCCGCCAAAGACGCCCAAGGCATGCTCGAACTCCGCATCAACCAGCTCCAACAGACCATCGCCAACGCGCGCATCATCGATACCTCGCGCTTAGACCTCTCCAAAGTCAACATCTTGAGCAAGGTGACCATCCGAAACACCAAAAACGGCAAGGAATTTTGCTACCAGCTCGTCTCCGAAGCCGAAGCCGACTTCAAAGCCAAGAAAATATCCATCGCCTCCCCCATAGGCAAGGCATTACTCGGACATAAAATAGGCGATATCGTCAAAGTGCAAACTCCAGGAGGCCTGATCGAGTATGAAATCGTCGACATACAATTTGAATAAATGGCATCGATATTTACCAAAATCATTCGCGGCGAAGTGCCGAGCTACAAAGTGGCTGAAGACGATCGCTTCGTCGCTTTCTTAGACATACGCCCGATCAAGAAGGGACACACGCTCGTCGTCCCGCGCGAAGAGATCGACTATATCTTCGACTTGAGCGAGGAGACCCTACAGGCGTACTTGCCCTTTGCGCGCAAGGTAGCCCGCGCCATTGAGCAAGTGGTGCCCTGCAAGCGCATCGGTCTGGCCGTCGTCGGCTTCGAAGTGCCCCATGCCCATCTCCACCTCATCCCCCTCGACAGCCTCGGCGATATCGATTTTCGGCGCCCGCCCGTGCCGATGACTCCCGATGAGATGCAAACCCTCGCCGACCAGATCGCCAGCGCCTTTCAAAAGCTCCAATAAGCATCTGCCCCTGGCCTGAAGAGACCGGTACGGTGTGAGGTGCATGGATGGGAGGCTATTATGCTGAGCAGATAGCTCTTTTGAAGAGCTTAGAAGAATAAAAAAATCTATTCCCTCAGCTAGGCATTTGTATTTTTACTAAAAAACACGTTTTTCGTCTATATTTTTAAGCAAATGCTCTGAGGTGTAGGTGTTTTTTATGGAGTTGACGTATGAATACCTCCAAAAATTTTTTTCAACATACTTCCAAGGTATTATAAAAATGCATATATTTGCATTGTCGTCCGAATAACACTCAAGTTCATCCGGTGGTATCTATGTGGACGAAATATAAGCACCTATGCATTGAAGTGTTGCAAGGGGTAGTCCCCGACCCTATTGGTATATTTTCCTGCATAGCACTGCAACACTTTTCTGAGCTGTGGCATTTCATAAAAAAAGCCATGCATTTGATTACACACACACACACACACACAACGCATGGTGTTGCTATGACCAATACTCGAGTCTATCCCCATTTACAGCTACTTCTCATTGGAATACTTCGCGGAGCCCTCCGCAAGCATCCATGCTGATGTAGTGACCCTTTGAGAGGGGAAAATAACGGCCATCTACGCCTATATAGGGTGTAAAGAAGCCGATGTTGTTCATCGTACAATCTAAAACTTAAAAACTATGAACTGGAAAAGATCTTCTATAATAGTGGCTGCTGGAATAGCTCTTCACATGTTTATATTCTCCTGTCATAAAGAGCTGGATAAAAAACGGACAACAGAGGAACGTTAAGAGATCATCGACAACACAGAGAGATCGGATATGGTTGAAACGATTAAAACCGTCACCGAAAGCAAAGTAAACACTGAGTACCTCCCCGAAGCAGAGCGATTGGACATACCGAGACCCAAAGGCCCATGTGGGATACCCGATTGTCCTGTAGGGTGGGATCGCCTGTTCTTTCATATCTACGACACGGTGAGTTATTACGATTCCCTTAAGTGTCCCCTCAACATCCTCTACTGTTGCGACAGTGTCGTGGAAAACTATTTCTTATACGTGTGCCTCAGTCCGGATCGCACCAACATCATTTTTCACATCTCCGACTTTGCGGCTTATCCCCTATGCGATACAGTGTGGAGCTACTGGAACAAGCTCGACAGGGAAAATCGCTTCGATTCCCTATACAGGGAAATCGACCGGTTCGACTACGACCTTGGGATATTGGTCGAAGACGATATTGCTGAATCGCTGTTAATGGCCACAGGAGATGTCTTTCGGTGTTCGAACGGCCAAAACCATGTGCAGTCTCAATTTATCACCCTTGCGTGTTACAAGTGGTGTCTGAACATTCCTTTTTTTGATTTCAAAAAGGTGGAGTGCGGTTACAAGTGCTGCAAGCGTACGAAGGAGTATTGTCTGGACTCAGAAGATCATCTCGTGATCAAGAGTACGACGTACTCAGAGGTCAATTCGTGTGACGATCGAACCAAGCCTACCCAATGTCAGGGATTATGGCTCGGACCGTGTGAAAAGGAGTGTGGCGAACGACCGTAGGGGAGAGCGTAATAGAGATGAAGGGCGAAAGCCCTTCATCTCTTCATTTTATTCATTAAAAGATTAAAAGAAAAAAAACGATAAGCAATGAATAGGGGAGTTTTTATGAAAGTGATCATGCAACTTAGTTTTATATGCTGGCTCGGCATTGTGCAGTTACCAGCACAAGCTCCGGTCTACATACCGTACGAGCCCTTTTATTTTGTCGATCTCGAGCCGGTATGGAAATACCTGGTCGTCGATTCCTCTGTGCTGGTCTATCCCAATCACGATGGCACGCACCACTTCTTTTTAAAAGGCATTGTTTATGAAGAGGATGCCGTGTACACCATGTACATGGGGGGTATTGAAAGCATCTTTGAAGGAGGGTTGATTGAAAAGCTGGACATAGAGTCGGGGAAGAGGGTATGGCGCAACACGTTTGACGCCCGCAATCACGGTACGAACATTTCGTATTTCCTATTGTCGATGACCCGATTGGAAGATGGCAATTTAGAATTCCTATTTTCACGTAAGGTGGATGCATTATTGAGAATCCCCACTAAGGGTAAATTAGCGCGCTGTGTACTCGATGATGAGACGGGCGACACGATTGCGTTGTATCATGCTCCGCAGAGCAATAATTTCGCAGATATAATAACAGCTGCTCCCAATATAACAGCCGGCATCGTAAACAACCGAAGAGAGGATAATAACCTCGATAATGTTTTTTTTACGGCATCGAACGCGGGATGTATTTTTCTAGTGAAGAACGTGGATTTTATGGGAAGGCTAAAGAGGGATACGACGATAGAGGTCGTTGATTCGGTATCCAAAAAATATGAGTTGTATTCACGAAGGTTAACGCTCATAAAAGTGGCTCCGGATAAGTACTTGTACTTCTACTATTTTACGGATGTGGACACTACAGGAGCATTTAAAAGGCCCGATACCTTTATATTTAAGTTAGGTATTTTGGACACACAATATCGCATACACCCCATTACGCTTCAGGAAAGGGGGTATTCGGATAGCACAGATGTATGCTCCGTCGGGAATTTCGACAGCACGAAATTTTCTCTCTCTAACTCAGAGATTCTGTCTGCTAATCAGGTAAAGATAAAGTACCGTTTATTCGATTTTTCCGGGCGGTTGGTGAAAATGTTACCTGATTTTACATTATCCTATTCCCAATACCCACGACCTGCTTATTATCCACATAGTCTTTATTACGACCGGCATAGAGATGAATGGTGGCTCTTTAAGATAGAAAATGTGTATGAGCTTCCTGAGCATTTTGCTCTGGGCGTATATAGATTAGAGGACGGTGAGTGGAAATTATTGCGTCGTTTCATAATCTATCCTGCAAAACATTATTTCCGATCCATGTGGGTCCGTACACTGGAAAATGGCGATTTTTTATTCTATGTAGTCGATTCGAGGTATGCATTGACGTCGGATAGCCTGAGCTATTGGAAGTATTGGATGCGCATCCGCCGCGATGATTTAGTGGGAACAGTATCTCCAGAGACAAAAACGAAGAAAACGCACATGCTATGCTATCCCAATCCAGCGCAACAATTTGTCGTGGTGGAATTCAACCGGCCCTTTACTGGATATGTCTCGATTGTCGATCCATTGGGAAGGATATGTAAAGTAGAATATATTAGACACTCAAAAACTTCGATCATCGATGTAGATATCCTACAAGATGGCCTCTATTTCCTCCGTACCAACCGTCAAGATATTGAGCCCGTAAAACTCATGATCCAGAGAAAAGAATGAGTGTGTGATATCAACGAGATTATCAAAATGTCGTAAATGCGAGTATGATGTCGAAGATGAGTAAAACTATGCTGTAATGATAGCGTCTATAATTGTTGCTGTCAAGGATAGATACAGAGCTGCTTGCTGTCTGTTTGTTTTGTTCTTGATGCAAATTTGTCCCATCTTTGGACAATACGGCAATCATTACAACATCTGGTATTTTGGCTTTAACGCGGGACTCGATTTTTCTACTTCTCCTCCGCAGTCTATTCCCGGAAGTCAAATATCGAAGAATAGACCATCGGCTGTGTGGTGCGATGCTTCTGGAAAGTTGGTGCTGTACACAGATGGCATGACCGTGTGGAATAGCCAGAATGTCGTCATCGCGGCAGGGCCGGAACTCGGAGGGCTCGACAGCGCAGCTGATGTGCTCATCATGCCCCTCCCCGAGCGGCCCGATGAGTTTTACATCTTTATCAGTCCGTATTACGAGAGCGTAAATCAAAATCGTCAAATTCATTATGCACGCATAGACATGAAGGCCAATGGCGGTGTTGGAGCAGTGGTAGAAAAAGGAGTGTTGGGAGGCCCCCATGTTGGTCCGGCCATGACGGGGGTTATATCCTGTCGGACGGATAAAAATTGGTTTATCTATCATGATGTCATCGGACCTGTACATGTCTACCGGGTCCATCCCTCTGGATTGATCAAGCATGCCACGTACGATGTCCCCTACCACGGGTGGTATTACAGCATGAAATACAATGCGCGTTCGGGCTTTTTGACATTAGCAGCAGAAGACGGAATCTTATTGAATAAGTTTGATGCAAATACAGGTGAGTTGACAGTATATGAATTTATTTCTTTAAGCCCACCGGATACGGGAGGTTATTATTATCGCATTCACGAGTTTTCCCTCAGTGGAAGGTATTTACACATATTGCAAGTACGTCTTTCGGAAGGAGAGGAAGAATTCAAGCCCAATGTTCATTGGGGGGTGGTGCAGGTAGATTTAACCGTCACTCCGCCTTCAAAAATTCCCCAAACTGCAATGGTATTAGGTGAATATAGGACTATAGTAGAGCCACTTATTCCTTATATACGGGTAATACCTTATAGATCTTTTGGGGATTTCCAACTTGCACCTGATGGGAAAATATACATCACCATGTATAATCACGATTCGCTTTCTGTCATCAATTACCCGGACAACAGAGGCCTATTGTGTGATTTTCGCTCCAATGCCGTTTACTTACAACACGGCGTTTGTGCAAGTAATTTCCCCCATAACTTGCAGATATTGGATTACATTCCACTGGATACGCCGGAGATCTTATTACTCCACGAAGGCGACGTATGTGATACGGTGAGCAGCTTTCATTATACGTTGCGTAATTACAATTCCATTATGCCATACGACTACTACTGGACGATAGATGGCAAACCTTTACCGGATACTGGAGAGGTCTTGACTGTCCATGGTCGAACGGGACGCGTCTGTATACATTTGCGTTATTACGATCAGTGCGATATCGCGGTCATACGTTTCGAAGACAGTGCATGTTATACTATTGATTATCCCTTGCCCGTCGAAATTGTTGTAAAACAGCCCTTTGAGCTGCGTTGTGACTCCGTACTTCATCCTCTCATCGTATCCGGTGTGCATGGGTATCCTCCATATGAGTATGCCATTCTTGGAGGTCAGTTTACACGAGACAGTGCGTTTTTTCATTTGCGAAGTGGAGAAAAATACCAAATCGTCGTACGCGATAGCCGTGGCTGTACGGACACGTTGGTGTATCGAGTAGAGGCTGTACCGCCATTACAGATCACAGAGGTCCGCACTGAAAAAGAGTATTGTAATTTAAAAAACGGCAAGATAAGCGTTTCGGCTGACGGGGTTGGTCCCTTTTCGTATTCCTTAGATGGGGTGCGTTACTTCACTACGCCGGTATTTGAGCATCTTTCCAGCGGCGAATATACCGTCTATGTGAGGGATTCCTTTGGATGTGTAAAATCGACAGAGGTATACGTGGGGGAGCACAGTCTCATAGACTACCTTCAAATCCATACTACTCTGGACAGCTGTAGTGCCGCCAAGGGCACTATCGCTTGGTCTGTCTCCAATCCTTCGTTAGAAGTACAAGCAGAGCTCAATGGACAACACCCCTCAAATGATGCTCAGTTTACAAATTTGCCGGCCGGAAGGTACAATTTGCGTCTCTATGATGCACTGGGTTGTATGGTAGACACGCTTATAGAAGTCGATGCAACGCCGCCTGTGCGTATAGAAAGTATCGACCTTGAAGAGCTGAAATGTTTTGATACCGAAACAGGAGTGTCGATCAGTGTATCGGGTGGAATCCCTCCCATGCATGTCTCCTTTGATCGAAATGCGTATCAACCTTATGAGGAGCGCTACATCCTTTCGACGGGCTACCACTTGTTAACAGTCATCGATGCCATCGGTTGTCGTGCCGATACGAGTTTTGAAATCCATGCAAGAGAAGAAGGCTGTGAAATCTTCAAGCCGACGGCCTTTACCCCCAATGGGGATGGGCAAAACGACGTGTTTCGAATCCTTTATGGAGAGGGGTTAGAGGGATATTATCAGGAGTTTAAAATCTTCAATCGTTGGGGAGAGTTGGTGTTTTCGGCTCCTGAGGAAAGTGCATTAGATACAGGCTGGGATGGGACATACAGAGGTGAAGATGCCCCCGTCGGCGTGTACTGTTATATCGCTATCGCCCATCTCAATGGAAAGATTGTTCGAATAAAGGGTGATGTTACCTTGATTCGTTAATTGGGCGTACAGAGAATTGTTGTTCACCAATTTAAATCATTGCAATGTGGCGTGCTTTTTTGTTGCCGCATTGTGATTTTGTTGTATCGTATTAAAATGAGATCATTGCTTTGCGATTAAATATGATACGTATTAAATGAAGTCTTTGCCATCGTAACAGCTTAGGCAATTGATCACCCCTGAATTTTATCCAATAGCTGTTCACCCATCCCATCTCCCATACCGCCCCCTTTCCAATCATAGGTGCTAACTTTACCTCGTCAATCGACTGCATGGATTATGAAAATCGCACTTGCCCAGCTCAACTTCATCATGGGAGATTTTGAGTACAACTTCCAGAAGATACGCCGTGCAATTGATCAGGCAGTGCAGACAGGAGCAGAGATCGTATGCTTTTCTGAGCTCGCAGTATGCGGCTATCCGCCGCGCGATTATCTGGAGTTTCACGATTTCATACAGCGATCAAAACAAATCATCGATCGCTTGTGTCGGCTGTCCCATGAGATTGCCATCGTCGTCGGTGCCCCCACGACCAACCCCGTCCCTGAGGGCAAGGATTTGTTCAACTCGCTGTTGTTCCTCCATGAGGGGCGTGTGCAATACGTGCAACACAAGACCTTGTTGCCGACCTACGATATCTTCGACGACTATCGATACTTTGAGCCCAACGTCGATTTCGGTATTGTCGATTTCAAGGGACATCGCATTGCGCTTACCATCTGCGAAGACATCTGGAACGTCGGCGAAGAAAATCCCCTCTACACGGTCGACCCGGTCGAACGGCTCGCCGCTTATAAGCCCGATGTGCTCATCAATGCCTCTGCTTCGCCTTTTGACTATCGCCATATGCAGGAGCGCATCCGCGTCATCCGAAGGATTTTGGAGCGCCATGCTCTGCCTGTCTTCTACGTCAATCAGGTCGGTGCCAATACGGATTTGATCTTCGATGGGGCCAGCATGATCTTCTCACCCGATGGGAGGATGTACGACTGCATGGCCCTCTTTGAAGAGGACTTGCGTGTGTATGAGCTCGAGCAAGTGCAAAAGGGGCGGGCGTATGCGCTTGAGATGCCGTCGGAAATCGAGCTCATCCATCGAGCTTTGGTTATGGGCATACGGGATTACTTTGACAAGACGGGCTTGAAGGAGGCTATCGTAGGTCTGTCTGGGGGGATCGATTCGTCGGTGACGGCGGCATTGGCTGTGGAGGCTCTGGGAGCCGATCGCGTGGTAGGTGTACTGATGCCTTCGCAGTATTCGTCCCAGCATTCGGTCGATGATGCTCGAGTGCTTTGCGCCAATCTCGGCATGCGCTGTCACCAGATCAGCATACAGCGTCCCTTCGATGTGATCGGAGAAGTCCTCGCGCCCTATGTGGGTGGAAGATTGGAAGGCATCACGGAGGAAAACATCCAGCCGCGCCTCCGCATGCTCTACCTCATGGCGCTGGCCAATCACTACGGCTATGTCTTGCTCAACACGTCCAACAAGAGCGAGCTAGCCGTGGGCTACGGTACGCTGTACGGAGATTTGGCTGGTGGGCTCAGTGTGCTCGGCGATGTGTACAAGACGCAGGTCTACGAATTGGCTCGTCACATCAACAGCCGCGGTACAATCATCCCTCCGAGGGTGTTGACCAAACCGCCGAGTGCTGAGCTGCGCCCCGAGCAAAAGGATACCGATACCCTTCCTCCGTATGAAATATTGGACCCCGTACTGTATCAGTACATCGAACAGCGCAAGAGTCCGCATCAAATTGAGTCGAAGGCCTTGACACGCCGTCAGATCGTCGAAGTGCTCAAACGCGTCAACATCAACGAATTTAAGCGCCATCAGACGGCACCCGTCTTGCGCGTGTCCCCCAAGGCCTTTGGTCTGGGTAGGCG
>WFXH01000080.1 GCA_015490715.1 Saprospiraceae bacterium
AGCGTGCGGTAAAAATCGATGTGTCGCACGTGCTCTGGAGCTACGGCATTGTAAACCTCGGGAGGGAGGATCCCTTTGATGCTTTTCCGAAAGATTTCTACCAGATCGCGATAGTGTATCCAGGGCAGCCAATGCCTACCCCTACCCGGGGGAGCGAGTAATCCCCAGCGCGCAAAGGGGAGAATCTTCGTCAAAAACCCACTTGCTGAGTCGAGTACCACACCTGTGCGATAAATCCACACGTCGATTCCGAGCTGAGAAAAGCGGCGGTGCGCGCGCTCCCAGTCGACGCACAACTTCGCTAAGAAATCACTGCCCGGCGGATCAGATTCCACAAAGATATTTTCCGTTGTGGTCGTGCCGTAATATCCCGTGGCCGAAATGCCGATGTAGTACTTCAGGTAGGGTGGTTTGTGCTTTTGCACTTGTTCCAACAAAAAGATCGTACTGTCGACGCGGCTATGGTAGAGCTGCGCTTTGCGTGCTGTGGTCCATCTTCCCTCGGCGATGTTCGCTCCCGCCAGCTGGACGATGGCATGTACGTCCTTTAGTGCGGCGGGGTCAAACTCGCCTCTCTGTGGGTCCCAATAATAGTACTCGATGGAATGATTGACGCTGCTTAAACTGCTGGCTCGCGTGAGTATCGAGACATTCCATCCGTGCTGGAGGAGTGCCTCGGTGAGTCGACGCCCGATACCACCACGGCCCCCTGCTATGAGGACGGTGCCCAAGGCATCACTTGTTGGCTATGATGACCTGGGTATTGGTGGTAGATTGCAGTTTGGATACCATGTCCCGATCAACCTTGGAATCGGTGATAATGGTATGTACCTTGTGCAATACGGGCATCTTGTAGAAGCTCTTGCGCAGGAACTTGGAGTGATCGGCGAGGATGATCACTTCCGTACCCATATCGACGACCGACTTGATGATGGACGCCTCTTCGATATCCTGGCAGTAGAGGTTGTTGTCTAAATCGATACCGGAGACTTCCAGGAAGATCTTGTCGTAAGAAAAGTGAGACAGGTTTTGTTCGGTGAGAGGCCCTGCCAGCGAGAGGTTTTTGCGACGCAATACACCGCCGAGCAAGATGACCTCTGTGGCCCAGTCGTCTTTAAATTCTTCGACGATGGGCAGGGAGTAGGTGATGATTTTGACGGTTTTTTGGTTAAGTGAAAGCTGTTTGGCGAAGATCAATGTCGTCGATCCTGCGCCGAGGAAGAGGCTTTCGCCGTCTTTGACGAATTGCACGGCCTTTTTTGCGATGGCGAGCTTCTCGCGGTAATTTTCCTTGCCTTCGTCTTGAAGGAGGTAATCTTGAAGCTCTTTTTTCTCCTTGATCGCTCCGCCCCGTACACGGATCAGCAGGCCGTTTTGTTCGAGTTTGACCAGGTCGTTGCGTATCGTTACGGAGCTGACATTAAACTTTTCGCTCAGCTCTGGTACCGATACCTTTCCTTCCTGCTCGAGGAGCTGGAGGATCTTTGCTCTTCGGTTGAGCGTACTTCGAAACGTCCCTAAACCTTCTGGATAGTTTTCTACCATGGCTCTTTAGTTTTGGCGTTTAGTTCACAATTCACTATTGCAAAGATATTTCACAATTTAGAATAACTGCAAAACGCAGCATTGTATTATTTTACCCATACAGAAATTGATCCACAAAGCCCATTCCAGAAGTTCGATTTTTGGCATCGAACTTCTTCTCCCAATCCTGAAATGTTTTAGGTTTTGCGGCCCCTATCCCAATGGCTTTGACAATCTATTGTCCAAGCCCCTATTATTAAATGCTATAACGGCTCGTTTTGTTCAAAATTTTCCATTTTTTTACGTATTTTATATACGCAATGCGGTTGTACTTTATTATATATAATTGAAGGACAAATGAGGATGGATTCGAATATGGAAAAGTCGACCTCAGTATATGAGCTGTTGATGGACAAACCCACTGCAGCGTTGGCGGATCAAATGCGCCACTTTTTGACGGAAGGACATGTCTGCATCCACTGGGAAGCGCTTGAGCCAGAAATGCGTGCCCTCTTGCCGCCGCCGACCAGTTGGGCTTCTAACCCCTGGATGTCGCCGTGGGAGCAACAGCGCGATACGCCTTTCGTCTACATGGATGATTACGTCTATTTTCACCGCTACTGGCATTACGAGACACAAATCATACGTGGCATCCATCGATTGCTGCAGACGCCTCAGCCGATGCCGCCGATCGATGAGTTGCAAAAAGTAGTGAAGCAGCTCTTTGGAGAAAAGTTTGCGGAGGCGTACAACATAGCACCTCTTATAGCACTCTTGCACAGCTTTCGATATGCGTTTACGCTCATTACGGGTGGGCCAGGTACGGGCAAGACGACCTCTATTGCACGCATATTGGCTGCTCATTTATCGATTCGACCACATTTGCGCATTGCCCTGGCAGCACCAACGGGCAAGGCGGCTAATCGCATGGGTGAAGCGATCCAACACGTAGTGGGGCATCTTCAATTAAGAGAGGACGTACGTCAGAGCATTCGAGATATTCCGCAGTTTACGGTGCATCGTTTGCTGGGTTTTTCTCCCCTGACACTGCAGTTTGCGTACAATGTGGAAAATCCCCTCCCTTACGATATGCTCGTCGTCGATGAGGCCTCGATGATGGACGTGGTCTTGTTTGCTCATCTGATGGAGGCCTTGCCCGAACAAATTCAGCTCATTGTGGTGGGCGATCGACATCAACTCGCCTCTGTCGAAGCAGGGCTCGTCTTTGGTGATCTCTGCACAGCGGCCATGCCCTTCGATTGTTACAGTGAGGAAGATCGGGCGTTTTACCGCCAATTTATACCTGCCCTCGATCGCCTTGTTCGTTCGGATACTCTCGACGAAGGGGAAGGTCCCACGCTGATGGGCCATGCCATCGAATTGAAATATTCCCATCGCTTTGACCCGCATCGCGGCATTGGTCGCTTTAGTAACCTGGTGCTCTCAGGACAACTGACCGCCGATCGGGTGGTGGAGGAATTCGTCGACCCTCCTGAGGGGGCGGAGCTGATCGTTCTGCCGCAGTGGGATGAAGCGATGTTGATGGAACTCTTAGAGCCTTACCGTGGCTATGTGCTCGAGGAAGCGGTCGATGCGGCCTGGCAGCGTTTGCATACCCTGCGCATTTTGTGCGCCGTCAACGAAGGGCCCCTGGGTGTGCATGCGCTCAATGCCCTTGTCGAATCTCATCTACAAGAAGCTGGCCTCATTGAAGTACGCAATCCGTATTATCATCACCAACCCATTTTGATTACAAAAAACGACTATTCCCTGGGCTTGTACAATGGAGATGTGGGCATCGTGCGCTATGACGAAGAGCGAGAGCGCTACCTGGCGCATTTCAAGCGTAGAGATGAAGAGGGCATGGTGTTCTTCCCCGCCTCTGTGATCAAGGATTTTCAAACGACTTATGCGATGACCATCCACAAGAGTCAGGGATCCGAATACGATGAGGTAATCATCGTCTTGCCCGAAGATGCCGAACATCCCCTGTTGACGCGCGAGCTTCTCTATACAGCAGTGACCAGAGCGCGTCGCCGCGTCTATATCTTCGCACACCCCAAAGTGCTCGAAGCTGCGGTACAGCGTCATACGCGACGCATGAGTGGATTGGGATATCGACTGCGTCAATCGAATGCAAAGCCTGCAAAGTGATGGGGGCACGACTGTATTTTTCCAACGACATGGAATACCTGATTGATCAACTCGCTCGCCAGTATGGAGAGCGGAGCTATGGGCCGTTTGATAGTGCGGCCATCGTGGTGCAAACTTCTGGTATGCGTCGTTGGGTATCCATTCGCATGGCGGAAGCTCACGGCATCTTTGCCCATGCGACATTTTATACTCCCGATGAGCTCCTCATGGCCATCCTTCGCCACTTAGATCTACTGCAGACACCTTTTTTATCGAAGGAGCAATTGGCATGGGTGATCTACCACATGCTGGAGCCTGATCGCGTCCGAAGGGAATTTCCAGAAATCATGCATTATGTCGAGGGAGAAGGCCGTCGAGTGCGCTTTGCCCGCCGTATTGCTGATGTCTTCGACCAATACAGCGTGTACCGCCCACAGATGGTGGCTCAATGGAATGCGGGGCAGGCTTATGTGCATCCCTATTTAGAGAACTGGCAGGTTGAGCAGTGGCAAAAATACGAATCGTGGCAGCGTCGCCTCTGGAATACGGTCCAACAAGAAGTAGCAGCGTTGGGATATCACTTCGACCGCTCGGCGTATGTTCGATGGCTTGCTGAGGTACTGCACAATCCCTCCTCCCGTGAAAAACTTTGCGAGCGCTTTCCGCATATCGACTTTTTTGGACTGGCGACCTTTGCACCGCTGCATATGAAAGTCTTTGCCGAAATCCTTCCACAAGTATGTGAGGTGTCTTTCTACCTGTTCAACCCCGCACCAGAGGAGTACTGGTATAAGGATATCTCTCCTAAGGCCGCTAATTGGATTCGACGCGCTTTGGGCCGTGATCCTGAAAGTGTGCACCTCTACGAAGGCAATCCGCTCCTGATGGAATGGGGGAAAGTAGGCAAGGATCTCATCTATCTATTGCTCGATGCATTGCCCGAAACAGCAGAGATATTCACACACCGCAAAGATTGTACGCGACAGAGCTTGTTGGCCAATATCCAATCGGATTTGCACACCAACGCCTTGCCTGACCAACAGCCTCCCATCGATACTCGCCTGCATGACGACGGGAGCATCACCATTACCTCCCACTATACGGAATTGCGCGAGGTCGAAGTGTTGCACGATTATTTGTTGTATCAAATCGAGCAGTTCGGCTATGCACCGCATGAAATGGCTGTTTTAGTCACCGACATCGAGCGTTATGCGCCTTATATACGCGCCGTGTTCGACAATATGCATCCCGACAAGCGCATTACCTACATCCTCGCGGATGTGGTAGACAACTATCGGCAGGCATTTGTCCAGTGTTTGATAGAGCTATTGGAGTTGGAAGAGGGTGATCTGACAGCGGAAAACGTGCTGCGTCTCTTGGACTTCGATCCGATTCAATCGCGATTTGAATACCTCGATACGGAGCAAATACGCCGCGTACTCCAACAGGCCAATATTCGATACGGCATTAAGGGCAGTGAAGAGGATGAAAGCCACTACATCTCGTGGTTTTACGGGCTAAAGCGCATTCTTTTGGGTTACATGATGTACGGTGGAACATTGCAGGTGTTACCCAACGGAGAAGAGGTCTTGCCCTTAGAGATGTCGGGGGAAGTGGCCCACAGTGCTGTCGAATTTGCCCAATGGGTGTATGACCTCATCGTCGGCATCCAACAGCGCGGCGAACCGAGGCCTTTGAGCACATGGCTCCACATCGTTCAGCGTCAAATGGAAGACCTCATGCAAATCCAGGAGCCGTATCGATCGGCGTATCGCTATGTGTTGTACAAGCTCCATGCCGTACGTGAGGTTGCAGAGACACTCGAAGATCGCCCTGTGCCGTATCGCGATTTTATCTATTTGCTCAAAAGCCAGTTTTACCCCGCCGAAAACGCAAGTGGAATGGTCTCTGGTCCCCTTACCATTGCGCAGATGATTCCGCTACGGACCATCCCCTACAAGGTCATAGCCGTTTTGGGCTTAAATCGCGACGACTTTCCGCGCCGTACGCAACGGCCGAACTTTGATCTGATCCAGCTTGCACCTGCACCTGGCGATCGCGACGTGCGCCAGTACGACCAATACCTCTTTTTGGAAACACTCCTCTCTGCACAGGACAAACTCTATTTGAGCTTTCTCGGGCGAAGTATTCACGACAACCGCCCTTTACCTCCCTCTTCCGTAGTGGATCAGCTGCTCCAATATCTCAAGGAGCGCATGTGTATGCGTGATGACCTACCATTTCATACCCTCATACGACAACATCCCATCCATCCTTACCACAGGGTGTATTTCGAAGAGGATAGCCCGTATTTTACATATGTGGACTACCGCTCTACGGATCGTGAACAACTCGCTCCAATTCCTGGTGATGAGGAGCTTTCCCCTGGTAATACTACACCCGATCAGCTCATGCGATGTTTTCGGCATCCCTTGCGCTGGTATATGCAACAGCGCTTGGGCATCTACCTCTACTTGGACGACGTGTGGCTGGAGGAGCACGAACCGCTGGCCGTGGTCGACGGGCTTCATCGCTATCGCCTGCGCGAATATTGGCTGACAGAAGGCATGAGTCGGCCTACGCAGACTCACATCAAGCGATTGAAATTGTCGGGTATGCTCCCACTCAACAATGCAGCGGTTGCCGAATTGGACAAACTACGCGACGAGATGGCCCCCCTTACTACCATTTTATACTCTGAATTCAAGCTAGATCTTGAGCAGCTCCAGTGGCGGGATGAAATCGTCGAAATCCACGCAGGCGAATACACCATCAAGGGTAAAATACCCCACATCATCGATGACATGCACGTGCACATCTGCACGTCCAAACAGGGATGGAACCACTGGGTGGCCTTTTGCATCGAACAATGGCTTCTGGCAGCGGCAGGCCTGGGGTCGAGGTTACGGCGATCGGTCTACGTGCAGTGGAATCCCAGTATGAAGCGCAAAACACCGATTCTCTACCAATGTCCCTTACCGAATTCCAGCGAAGCCCTCCAACGCGTGCAAGTACTTCTGAAATGGTATCACCGAGCGCTCCAACGACCCCTGGCCTTTCACCCCGAGGCGTCTTATCGATACTGGCGCAGATTTCTGCGACTGAAAAAAAATAAGAAAAAACCCTTAGACGTCGAGACATGCAAGGTACGAGCCCATGCGGAGTTTGTAAAAACCATACATCAGTTGGCAGAAGATCGGTATAAAAACGAGAGTGATCCGTATTGGCAGGTGTGGGTGCGCAGCGGTCGGGCGTTGGAGCTGTCTCCCGAGGAAGTGCATGCGCTGGCCAAGCTGTTTTACGACCAAAACCCCGTACTGGAATGAACACACACCCACAGACTACGCTGCCGTTTGATGTCTGCACCATCGACTTAAAGGGTGCCCAGCTCGTCGAGGCCAGTGCAGGCACGGGAAAGACGTATTCCTTAGCCTTGCTGTACCTGCGCCTTTTGGTCGAGACTTCGATCTCGGTGCGTCAGATACTGGTATTGACTTTTACCAATGCGGCGGCAGCCGAAATGGAATACCGTATTCGGGCATTTTTGTTTGCTGCACACAATTACCTCAAAGGAGGGACGGAGTACTTGTATGAAATAGTGGATCGCGGCGATGCGATTGCGCGCATCTTGCAGCGAGCACTTCAGCAAAGCGATTTCCAAACCGTGGAATTGCGCGTGCGCGATGCCATCATGCTGCTCGATGAGCTCCAGGTAATGACCATCCACGCCTTTTGCCAACAATCCCTGCGTGATTATGCCTACGAGTTTGGCGTGTTGGAGGATTACTCCATCGTGGAATCGGAGAAGCAGCTGGTGCGCAAACAGCTGGCCGCCTTTTGGCGAAGGGAAATCACCCGCTTGCCACCAGAGGTGTTCCAACTCCTACTGCAAAGAGGCTTTCGCGTGGAGCTGCTCCATCAAATCGTACGGCTCTTCCATACGGGATATCGACCTCGCATCGGCACACAAGATACTATAGTCACCGAGTTGCAAAGTCTTATTCGTTGCGAGAAGACACTGCTTCAGCGCATCACGACACATGTGGTGCAGCATCCACCGTATTGGAAAGAATTTTTACAAGACCTCCATACGAAAAACCGCAACAAGGGATATCTACACGAGGTACTCCAGCAAGACATGCTCGAACTCATCCCCTATGCCCTACAGCAGGATCTCAACAATCCCTCGTGGCTGCAAAGTGTGATCGAGCGATGCAAGCAACACGCAGCGGAGTCGGAATGGCTCCCCCATTGGCAGGAGTTTGCGTCGTGCAGGGAAGAACTCTACCATTCGCTCGAGCGATTTGCCAATCACTTACTCGTCATACTCTACGAGAAATACCTTCCCGCGATACATGCCGAACGGGAACGCAAACAGCTCCTGGGCTTTTCGGATTTGATCGCCTTCGTGCACCGTAAACTCGTAATCCAGCGCGACGAGGAGCTTTTGGCAATCCTACGCAGCAAGTACAAAGCGCTCATCGTCGACGAATTTCAGGATACCGACCGATGGCAGTACGAACTGCTTCGCGCTATCTTTCATTCGCCACAACACCGCGTGTTTTACATCGGCGACCCCAAGCAAAATATCTACCGATGGCGCGGTGCGGATCTGTCGACCTATAAGCGAGCCCGTGCTGAAGTTGACCACGTATACACCATGTCGCACAACTATCGCTCCTCCCCCCGCTACCTCGAGGCACTCAATCGTTTTTATGCCCTGCAAGACAATCCCTTTGTCGATGCCGACATCGCCTATTATCCCGTACAGCCCGGGCGAGATCCTGCGCAGTTTGACCAGTTGAGTTTCAACGATTCGGACGGCCCTGCAGCACCAATTGTGTTGTGTACGCCAGAGCAACGCCTTACGCTGAGTGATTTCGCCCAGGGATATGTGTTGCGCTTGCTCCACTCGGGCTCATGGCGCTCGAGTGATGGAAAGGTGCGGCCGGTACAACCCGGAGACATCGCCGTGTTGGTGCGCACCAATGATCAAGCCATACAGATGAAGAATGCCCTTCTCCAAAGTGGAGTGCCCTCCGTGGTGCGTACCGAGGAGTACATCACTCGTACGGTGGAGGCCCTTTATTTGCACCGCATTTTAAAAGCATTTTTACATCCGCAGCGCGAAGTGCGGGCAGCGCTGATGACCGAGCTCACGCCGCAATTCCTCAGCTGGGATGCCGTGTGGGATATCGTCCCACACATCGAATTGTTGTCGGAATGCAGGGCACTTTGGAAAGAACGCGGTGTCTTTTCGGCATTGCAACATTTCATGCATAGCTATGGAGTGTTTGACCGACTGCTGAGCAGCGGAGGTGCCGATGGCGAAAGCCGCTACACGCGCTTGATTCAGCTGATGGAGATTCTCCATCAACTCGAATATCACCACCGCTGGAGCGACGAAAAGCTCGTCGAATGGCTGGCCTATGCTATGAAACATCCCCCCGCCGAGGCCCTCTACGAACAGCGCATCGAAAGCGCTGAAAACGCCGTCGTCGTGTCTACCATCCACAAGGCCAAAGGACTGGAGTTTCCCATCGTCGTATTGCCCGCCGTTCGGACCCCCAACAAACCCTATCCCACACAGTGGTACACTTTTACGCCCCATACGGCGTGGACGGGTGATGAACAAATTCCTACCGTGGCATTGAAATACAGGGGGGACGTGTACACTGCGGAAGAACCCCTGCTCCAAGGCGACGAGCGGCGGCTGCTCTACGTCGCCCTGACGCGTGCTGTGCACCACTGTGCCGTGTTCGTCACTGCCGCGCAGAGACCACTTTTTGAAGAAGTGCTCCGCCAATGGCCGGATACCGAACTCCTTCATACCAAAGCCTTACAACCCTATACAGCTCCAATTACTACTATCAAGCGCCAGCCGCTCCCTTTCCGAGGCAATACTGACCCGCAATGGGTCGTGACGAGCTATTCGGCCTTAGATACCGAAGAGGGACATACCACACGCACTTCACATTGGGCACAGGCCCTTGCCGACTACGATGATTTCATCTTCCAACAGCTGCCGGCTGGACCCCATGTAGGGAATTTCATCCATGCACTGCTCGAAGAAGTGGACTTCCAAAGCGATGACCTGCCCCAGGGGCTTCTGCGAGGGCTCTTACACCAATACGGTTTGTACGGCAAGATTGACCCCGACTATGTCGAGTTGATGCTCGACCACGTGCGACATGCGGTGTTGTCGACAGAGGAGAAGGCCTTTTCACTGCGAGACGTCGCCATGGACCACCGGCTCAACGAATTGGAGTTTTTCTTCCGCTTTAAGCGATGGCCGGCCAAAGAGATTGTACAGCTCATACCAGAAATACGCACCGAGCAATACGCACATAGTGGCGTCATCCACGGCTTTGTCGATATGGTACTCTACCACGAGGGGAAATACTACATCATCGACTGGAAGACCAACCACTTAGGCAATGCATTGGAAGATTACGACGGCGCTGCTCTGGTACGTGCAATGGATGCACACAACTATCGACTGCAGTATTACATCTACACAATGGCTCTGGTGCGGTACTTGCGGCAGCGCCTGCCGAACTTTTCGTATGCGGACCATTTTGGAGGCGTGTTTTACCTCTTTTTACGCGGCATGCGGCGGCATCGATCGACAGGCGTGTACTACGATCGTCCCTCCCAGAGCATTATCGATCAGTGGGAGCAGCTGATAGAAGGGTAGCAGGAGATGTGTATCGATTTGTATGAAATCGTGGGCACGGTTGTACAAATGAATTTTTGTGTGGCCATCGTCAAAGACGAATAATACCCACAGCTTCGGAAGTTCGAAAAAGCTGGGTGTTATTTGTACAGGGAGAATAGGAGATAGTGGTGACGCAGTGATATTGTCAAGCGAAATATTTGAAACAGATCAGTGTTCTATCGAATTTGGGTGGAAATTGCAAGGTGGGCGAGCGTCGCCCTTTATTAAAGCTAACGGCAGGGTGGTTCATCTTGTGGTGGTAGTGCGCAAGAGAAATATCGGTTTGTCGATTTCATTAGCGGGAGAGATGAAAAAAAGAGTAGAACATACCAACCTTTTTTATACGCTTGAATGTCTTTTTCCATGAAATGTGTTACGACGAATTGCAAAATAATCAAGTCCTGAAGACACGTCGATATTTGGCAGTAGATGATTCCTTCAAAGATGGATTGCTCTGCAACGTATGATAATTATGGGCCAGGGGATTATAAGATCGTGATACGAACCTTAAGGCGCATCGGCCGGTGATCCTTGCTGGTTGTGCGACTGGCTATTTAACCCCCTTTCCCATATGGTGGTGTTGGACTACAGATTGCCACATGTGGGTATGTGATGGCTATGAAAGGAGGCAAACGGAGTGCTCCAACATACTGTATTTCCACATGAATTGGGGATGGAATGAGGTGACGTCAAGAATCAATGTCGATGGTTGGTATTTTTATAATCAATGGATGCCTCGATTGCCAAACTATGACTATAATTTTCAGTTTGCCCAAAATTTTGTCTACGAAATTCACCCGTAAATGGCCAAATAATCATGAAAAATGAAGTCTCTTAGAATTCTTGCAGTTATTGCGATAATAGTGAGCTCGTGCTATCGATTATGTCCCAAATGGGTACAATTTTCTACAAGTATCCAAGTGATAGTAGAAGACTCATTGGGCAACAACCTTTTAGTAGATACAGTGGTGGGTTCCATAGATCCGGATAAGATACGCCTATACGATATATACAAGGAGAAACTTCGCATGAGGAATTATCAAAATTTAGATAATCCATATGGTGTAGCGTATATCGACGATCTAGGACGTAAGCGAATAGCATTTAGTCCTTCAATTGGGACAAGAGAGGAATACATTACCACATACATCGACTGGGGTAATGGTGACCGCGACACAGTTGTGAGTTGTGTGTGGCGCAACGGCGAGTGCAACAATCCCATCATCGTGGAAATAGTGGGGTTCAACGGGTGCTGATGTACCCCGACAGTGCAATAACGGGATTGCACCGGGCATTTCGAGTGGTGAAGTGACGTGAAATGCAGCGACGCCAAATGCACCAAATCTTCCATTCCCCGCTGAGAAAGGGAAGAGGGACGTAGTAAACAGGTAGTGGAAACATTTTATGACCACTCATGAGAAACATCAACATTGGTGATGCTTTAAAGGCCACCGCATAGACTGTCTTCTACGCTGGTAGTGAGATGAAGCATGGTTTTAAGTCCATTCGTCATGCTGGAAGTGGCTCTACGGGTTTTCGATTTTATGCCTCTGAAAACTATTCGTACAGCAGCAATAGTGCAGAGGTGATTGGATTGAGTCGGACTTAATCCATAGACAGGTATTGGTGGTAGGGGGCTTCGGTGCGTTGGGCCCAGGCGTGGGCGTGCTTTCGAAATTTGCGGTAGTGGTCGTAGATCTTTCGGCTCTCGGCGTCGGAGTCGATGAGTTCTTGGAGTACTTCGCGGGTTTTGTCGCGGAGGGTTTGGAGCACCTGGGGAGGGAAGGGGAGGATTTCGACGGAGGTTTCGCTGCGAATGCGTTGGAGGTATTGCGCGTTGCGTGCTTCGAAGGCGTTGAGCGTCCAGAGGGCGAGTTTTTGGGCGGCCAGCTGGAGGATGGTTTGGAGGTGTGGGGGGAGTTTTTCGTAGTGTTGGCGGTTGACGGTGAGTTCGAGGGTCGTGCCGGGCTCGTGCCATCCGGGGTAGTAGTAATATTTGGCGATTTTGTGGAAGCCCATGTGGTAGTCGTGGTAGGGGCCTATCCATTCGGTGGCGTCGATGACGCCTCTTTCCAGTCCCGTATATATTTCACCTCCCGCTAATAAAACGGCGGCGGCGCCGACTTTTTCCAGCACTTTGGCGCCGAGGCCGGGCATGCGCATCTTCAATCCACGCCAATCTTCGGGGCTTTCGATTTTGCGGTTAAACCATCCGCCCATTTGCACGCCCGTATTGCCGGCGTTGAAGGGGATGAGGTTGAAATCGGCGTAGACTTCTTTCCACAATTTCATACCACCGCCTTCCTCCAGCCATGCGTTCATCTGTTGGGCATTCATGCCGAAGGGTACGGAGGCGAAAAACTGTAGGGAGGGACGCTTGCCGGCCCAATAGTAGGAGGCTCCGCTGCCCATCTGGGCCGTACCCGTGCTGACGGCTTCGAACACCTCAAAAGCTGGAACGAGCTCGCCCGCACCAAAGACGCGTATACGCAGCTGGCCTTCGGAGGCATCTTCAACCCATCGGGCAAAGAGCTCGCAGCCTTCGCCGAGGATGGGAAACTTCGGAGGCCAGGTGGTCACGAGCTTCCACCGATAGGTCTTCCGCCGTAGGACTGTGGGCCCTTCAGCCTTTTCCCTTTTACGAGAAGTACACGACTGAAGCAGTCCGGCCGCAGTGACCAGCGATGCAATTCCACCTCCCAGCTGTTTGACAAAGTCCTTGCGTTTCATCTGTCCTGCATTTGAGCTACCCAACCTTTACGCACTCTCATCCGTAAGGTAGTTAAAATCTCGAAGCGATTAATCCTTTCGACAAATATATCATCTAAGAGCAAAAAGCGCATGTCATGGAAAAACACGGGGTAGTATCAACGACGGCGAATCGAGCAAAAAGACGCACCACGACGATGATGCCGCCGGCTTTGGAGCCCTACTCCGGTGCCTGGACCGCCGCGGAGGCGGCACATCTGTTGCGCCGGGTGGGTTTCGGCCCGAGGTATGAGGAAATTCAATGGAGCGTGGGAGTCGGTTTGGATGCGACACTGGATACATTGTTTGAAAAGAGACCAGAGCCGACACCTCCGATCAACTATTATTTCAAAGACGATCCACTCGTGCCCATTGGTGAGACCTGGATCGACAAGGCACTCACGCGAGGGGTGCGCGGTCTCATTACCGCGCGCAACAGGAGCTTGATGGCCTGGCTGGTGGGATATTTCCTCGACGGCCCCATACACATCGAGCCTAAGCTCACGCTTTTTTGGCACAATCTTCTGGTCGTGGCCAACATCGTCAACCCCCACATACGGTGGATATACTGGACAATGCTACGAGAAAATGCCTTGGGCAACTACCGCACCCTCATCAAGAAGGTGACGGTCGACCCAGCCATGTTGTTTTATCTCAACGGAAATGAAAACACCGCACAATCTCCCAATGAAAACTACGCGCGCGAGCTGCTCGAGCTCTTTACGATCGGCAAGGGGCCGTTGGCAGGACCGGGTGATTACACCAACTATACCGAACAGGATATTCAGGAGATTGCCCGTGCACTCACCGGATGGCGGGTCAACGGTCGACAGTACAAGAGCATCTTTGTGTCGAGGCGACACGACAAGGGCGTGAAGCGTCTATCGCACCGCTTTGGCAACGCCGAGATACCCAATCTGGAAGACAAGGAGTACGAACGCGTCGTCGACATCATATTCGAGCAGGAGGAGGTCTCGCGATTTATCGTGCGCAAACTCTATCGATGGTACGTACACTACGACATCACCGAAGAGGTCGAAAAACAGGTCATAGAGCCCCTGGCAGCACTTTTGCGGCAAGAAGATTATGCGATCGAGCCCGTGTTGCGCACCTTGTTTGGTAGTGCGCATTTTTACGACAGCTGCGTGCGCGGAGTCATGGTACGCAGTCCGATGGATTACCTCTTCACACTTCTTCGTACGGGAGAAGTCCCCATGCCGGAGGAACTCATTGATAAGTATTTCATCTGGGAGCGCATCGGCTTGTTTTTGATTCGGGAGGAGCAGTTTCCGTTTCGGCATCCGTCGGTAGCGGGATGGCCTGCATATTATCAAGAACCCGTCTACTACCGCATTTGGTTGAGCTCGGTGTCACTGCCCAATCGGAAGACGTGGACAGACAACCTCGTAGCTCGACCCTATCGCATCCGACGCCACTATTTAATCATGGATTTGCTGGGGCTTGTCAATCGATTTCCGACTCCCGAGGATCCCGATCGCCTCATCGAAGAATTGAATACACTGTTCTTACCCTATCCGCTGACGGATGCACAGCGGCAGTACTTGAAAAAAGAGGTGCTCCTGCCGGGGTTACCCGATTATGAGTGGACGGTAGAGTGGGACCAATACAAGGCCAATCCCGATGATGAAAATATGCGCAAGGCGGTACTCAACCGCTTGCGTGCACTGATGAAGGTCATGCTCAACATGCCCGAAAATCAGCTGATGTAAAAACTACCGAACTAAAAAATTCGCATCATGAAAAGAAGAGATTTTTTGCGCTCGAGTGGCTTGATGACCTTGCCGGTCATGCTCGGCAAATTTTCGGTGGCTTCTGTAGTGAGTCCGTTGATGGACCGCTCGATATTTGGGCTAAACGACAAGATTCTCGTGCTCATACAGCTCAAAGGGGGCAACGACACCCTCAATACGGTGATCCCCGTAGAGTATTACGACAATCTCGCAAAGGTGCGGGGAAATATCGTCATCCCCGAGAAGAAAATCCTGCAGCTGACCGATGCCACAGGATTGCATCCGTCCCTGCAGCAACTCATGGACTTGTGGGATGGCGGTCGGATGAGCGTGATCCAATCGGTGGGGTATCCCAACCAAAATCGCTCGCATTTTCGCTCGACGGATATCTGGCACACGGCCTCCGATGCCGATGAATACCTCACTACGGGATGGCTTGGCCGTTACTTCACGGGAGAGTATCCCAATTATCCTGAGGGCTATCCCAATGCGAGTTATCCGCATCCCTTTGCGATTACAATTGGCTCGCAGGCGTCGGAGACCTGCCAGGGGGTAGTGAGCAATTTTTCCATAGCCATTAACGGTACCAGTGGTATCGGAGAACTGTTTGAGGGCGAGTGGGATGAGGTGCCCGACAACTGCTACGGCCAGGAGCTGCAGTACGTACGCCAGCTTGTACGACAGACCAATGCCTATTCCTCGGCCATTGAAGAGGCCTTTGAAAAGGGCAAAAACGTCTCGGATAAATATGAGGACGACAACCGCCTCGCCCAACAGCTCAAAATCGTTGCCCAGCTCATCTCGGGAGGGTTAAAGACATCGGTGTACGTGGTCAGCCTCGGAGGATTTGATACCCATTCGGGGCAAGTCGAAGCCGATGATACCACGATGGGCACACATGCCACGTTACTCAGTCGCCTGGCCAATGCCGTCAACGCCTTTATGGACGACATCCTCCGCATGGGCTATGGTGAGCGGGTGTTAGCGCTGACGTATTCGGAATTTGGGCGGCGCATCATCGCCAATGCCAGCAACGGTACCGACCACGGCGATGCCCTTGCCCTCTTTGCCTTTGGCGAATGTGTCGAGCCGGGCATCGTCGGAGTCAATCCCGAAATACCATCCAATCCCTCAAAGGGCGAATCCGTGCCCATGCAGTACGATTTCCGCGCTGTGTACTCCACTGTGTTTACGGAGTGGTTTGATGTACCCGAAGACACGGTGCAGAATATTCTCTTTGGCTCCTATGGCTCGGTGCCGTTCATTCGGGGCTGTCTGAGTACACGCATCGGCGACAAGGCACCTGCACATCCTATAGCCTTAGAAGTTTTGCCTAACCCCAGCGATGGGGTGGTCCACTTAAAGATACCGACAGATCTAAGGGAGGACCAGCTGCACGTACAGGTCTTCAATGAGTACGGTCGGATTGCGGCGATGAAGGTGGCGGAAATGCGCAGATCGGCCAACGGAACACATGTATTGGATTTACGGCATCTTCCCTCAGGTGTGTACTTTATCCAGGTCCAAACACCCCAATGGTCGGGCACTAAGCGTATTGTCCTGCAATAGGCACTTTTGACCCTATATGAGAGGGGACAGGGGGATGTCTTTTCGACATCCCCTTTTTTATTTGGTTTTTTGGAGAACTATTCATAAAATGGTGCTACCGACACTGTTGTCCTAATCCATTGGATGTGAGCAGCATTTATTAAGCTCAATAGCTCTTAGGTATTGAACAAATACACTCAAATTGGGCCGCTGTGTGAAAAAAATCTCCACATTTTCGAGAAAATGGTTTGGATTTTGATGGAGAATGCGTATTTTTACGGTAATTTTCTACAGGTGTTGAACTAAACAGGTTGATAGTATGAAGAAGAAGGTTGGTACGAAGCTATTTTACTTGCAGTGCGCCCAGTTTTTCATGAAGAAGGGGGTGCACCCGATCGATTGGAAGGGGCTTGCCGAGTTTTGCAGTGTGCCCTTGCGCGATCTCCTGCCCTATAAGGGAAAGGAAGATGAGCTGATCAACCGCGCCATGGAGATGTTTGTCGCTGAAAATTTTGAGGACATCAATAACATTATGCGCGTGCCCGTGACAGCTATAGAAAAGTTGTTTTTAATAAACCGCTACAACATAATGCGGTATAGGAGTTTGAACCCTGAAACCTTGCGCCAGGTCAAAGAGTTGTACCCAGCAGCGTATGCATACTATCGGAAGGAGGTGAAGCGTTATTGGCCTGTGGTGTTGAAGGAGTTGATCCAACAGGGACAGGAAGAGGGGCTCTTTCGCACCGATCTGGTGGATGAAATAGTTATTGCCAACCATCAGGCTACGATACTTTCACTTTTTAATACAGAAGATTACCCCTATGAGAAGTACGGGGTGCCTGGTGTGTATGATGAAGTTTTGAAAAATTTTATACACAGCTTATTATCGGCCAGGGGCTTCCAGTTGTTTGAGAAGCTCAAGGAGAAAGCGCGAAGGAATGAATTTTGGTTTTAACACGGGCGCTGAATGGAAGGAGCACACGACACGATTACGAATCCATAAAATTGTATGCACACTTTTTCTCCCTTGGTTATTCATCTTCGGCCTTTTTGCACAGCAAGAGTATCGATGGGAGGAGATATTGCGTTATGCAGAGGAGCACAATCCACGCGTGCGCATAGCGGATGATGAAGTACGCATAGCGGAGAGCAAAGTCCGGCAGACGATCGCGGTGGGGCTACCGCAATTGGAGGCCTCGGGGCAATTCCAGCATTTTATTGAGATTCCGACGACGGTTGTGCCCGCACAGATTTTCAATCCGCAAGCGCCGCCGGAGGCCTTGGCCGAGCTGCAATTTGGCACGAAGTATCGCAGTGAAGGAGGGTTGACACTTGGCCAGCTCATCTTTAACGGCAGTTATTGGGTGGGTGTCAAGGCTGCGCGCAGCTTTGTAGAAACCGCACGCCTCGGTGCGGCGCAAAAACGAGAGGAGGTACGCATGCAGGCAGCACAAGCCTATATACGTACCTTGAGCACGCGTCAGCAACACGAGTACGCTACCGAGCTCGTCGATCGCGTGGCAAAGATGGAAGCCCTTACGGAAAAACTCCTCGCACAGGGCATCGTAGACAAGTCGGCTTGGCATCAAATACATCTGTCGCACTTGCAGATGCGCAATGTCCAAGAACAGCTCGCTGCGCAGTCTGCCCTATCGCTTCGCTCTCTGAAATTCGCAATGGGGTTGGATCTCGACAGCACTTTGGAGCTAAGCGAAGACTTTCAAACCCTCTTTTTGCGCCTTCAGGCGCTGTTGGGCGATAGTACTTATCAACCCACTGCCTCGATGGGCTATCGATTATTGGCGCATCAGCTTGTCTTAAACGGGTTACAAGCAGAAAACGTGCGCTCGGAATATCTCCCTTCGCTGCACGGTTTTATACAGTATTCTTACTCCGCCCAGCGCAATGCATTTGACTTTTTCGACAAGGATAAGCGCTGGTATCCGGTGGCGCTGTGGGGTGTGCAGCTCAAGGTGCCGCTTTACGATGGGGGGATGAAACACGCCAAACTTCAGGAGGTGCGCATCCAGCGCGACAAATTGCAGACGCAGTTGCGCCAAATGGAAGAGAGCTTGCGTCAGCAATGGCAAAACACCTGGCAAATGTACCGCCTCAATAAGAACATGCTGGCCAATGCGGAAGCATCCCTTCACACAGCGGAAGAGGGCCTACAGATGGCGGAGAAAAAATATGCCGAAGGTCTCATCAGCAGTATGGAATTGCATCAGCATTACATGCAGGTGCTGCAGCGAAGGCTCGATATCGTGCGGTATAAAGAGCAATTGCTCAACAACATCGTCGTGTTGCTCTATCTCAAGAATCAATTGTGAGCTGTGAGCGTAAAAAGGAAAGGTCTGGGAGTATTAGGACTTAGCTTGTTGACATTGACACTTATCGGTCACGGTTGTCGGCAGCAGGAGAGTGCCTCGAGTGGGGAGGAGGCAAGTGCGAGTAAAACGCGCTTGCCCATCGTCTCTGTATTGGAGTTGCGGTACGATACTTTTGTGCACTATTTCGGTGTGCAGGGCAGAGTGAAGGCGCGGAAGGAAGTACGCGTATTTCCTGAAATGGGGGGGACCATCCGTTCCTTGCCTGTGCGGGAGGGGCAGACGGTGGCAAAGGGACAGGTGCTGGCTGCCCTGGACGATGGCATCATATCGAAGTCTATCGAAGAGATACAAGTGCAGTTAGAAGAGGCACGCTATTGGATGAAGAAGCAAAAAAAGCTCTATGACGAGGGTGCGATTGCTGAGCTTCAGTGGCGGCAGGCGAAGACACGCGTCGAATCGCTCGAAAAGACCTTGGCTCGGTTGGAAGAGCAGCGCAAAAAATTTGTCGTACGTGCTCCCTTCTCGGGATATGTGGAGGAGGTCTTTGTCGTGGAAGGCCAATTGGTCGGTCCTACAGCTCCAGTGGCTTTGCTCCTGCAGCCCAGCGATTTATACGTGGAGGCCGACGTGCCGGAGACGAAAATTCCCTATTTACACAAGGGCGGAATAGTCAACGTCTATCTGCCGGCCTTGCATGAGAAATTCGAGAATCTTCACCTATCGAAGATAGGGCACATGGTCCATCCGACCAACCGCACCGTATCTGTGGAGGTGGAGTTGCCAAGGGGCAGGGATAAAATAGTGCCGCACATGCAAGCGGTTTTGGACATACGCGATTATTACTCCGATCGCGCCATCGTCTTGCCCGTGTCGGCGGTGTTGATGGATTTTGAGCATCGCCCCTATGTATACGTTGTCGACGAGCAAAATATTGTCCACAAGCGCCTGGTCGAACCCGGGTTAGAATATCGAGGTCGGTATGAAATTCGAAAGGGCCTAATGCCCGGCGAAAAGGTCATCTTGCGCGGTGCTCGGGCAGTCCAAGAAGGCATGAAAGTGCGGATACGATAGGGCAAGTGATCGGCAAAATTCGAATGGTGAATGTCTTCGCAAAGTCCATACGAGGGATTTGATTCCTTTGGGTTAACCAAACTGGCGGTCAAAAACCACAAGACGGTCTTTTTACTCATAGCGCTGGTCATCTTCGGGGGGATTTACTCCTACACCCACATGACGAGGGAGGCCTTTCCGGAGGTAGAGATTCCCACCATCATGGTGACAGTGCCGTATCCGGGCAATTCTCCCGAAATCATCAAGGATAAAATCATCCTGCCCTTTGAGAAGAAGCTCAACAAGCTGCGAGACATCAAGAAGATCGAATCGACGGCGCAGCAGGATCTGGCAATGGTCATGATCGAATTTGAAGTGGATGTCGACCCCGATGAGGCGAAGAAGCGCGTGGAAGATGCACTCGATGAGGCACGGTCGGAGAAGTCTTTTGCCCAGGATCTCCCCGTCGAGCCCACCATCATGCGCATGGATATCAACGAAATGCCGGTCATTCATATCAACCTCTCAGGGCACTATCCAAAGAGTTATTTGAAGGCGCTGGCGGAAAAGATCAAAGATGATCTCGAAGGCTTTCCGGAAATCAGTGAAGTTCAGATACGGGGGGTGCAGGATCAAAAGCTCAAGATACAGATACGTCGCTACGACGCCGAAGACAAAGGGGTGAGCTTTGGCGATATCGAGCGCACCCTTCGAAACGAAAACCTCACTATCGGAGCAGGCAACGTCACCATTGACGGTATCAACCACTTTGTCGTTATCGACGGTAAATTGCGCAGGCCCGACGAAATTGCCCAGCTCATCGTCAAGCACGAGCGGAATAAGAATATCTATCTGTGGGAGGTGGCCGATGTTGAGTTTGGCGATGTCGACACGACCAGCTACGCGCGCCAGATGGGCGAGCCGGTGGTCATGCTGGACATCAAGAAGCGCAGCGGCGCCAACATCATCCGCACCATCGACAAAGTGAAGGAATACATTCGACGTCAGAAGGGGAGTAGTATCCCGGAGGATATCATCATCTCGTACACCAACGACCTGTCGAAGGCCATCCGCTCACAGTTGCACAATCTCGAAAACTCCATCATCTCCGGGATGATACTCGTCGTCGGAGTGTTGATGCTCTTTTTGGGATTGCGCAATGCGCTGTACGTGGGTTTGGCCATACCGATGTCGATGTTTATCAGTTTTATACTCCTCTATATCTCGGGCATTACGCTCAACATGATGGTGTTGTTTTCGTTGGTCATGGCCTTAGGCATGTTGGTCGACAATGCTATAGTAGTGGTAGAGAACATTTATCGTCTGGTGGACAAGTTTAAGATGCCGCGTAAGGAGGCTTCGATCTATGGGGTGGCGGAGGTAGCTATACCGATCATGGCATCGACGGTGACGACTTTAGCAGCCTTTTTGCCGCTGATGTTCTGGCCCGGCATCATGGGTGAGTTTATGTTTTATCTGCCGCTGACATTGATGATTGTACTGGGAGCGTCGCTTTTTGTGGCGGTGGTAATCAATCCCACTTTGACGGCATATACAATGAAGATTGAGGAGCAGATGCCGGATACAGTTCGGATGTGGAAGCGCGTGTTCGGGTTGGTGTTGATCGGTCTTGCGTTGCGTTTGATGGGTTGGCGCATGCTGGGGCACTTTTTGTGGTTTGTCGCTTTGGGGTGGGTTTTGTGGGTCTATGTATTTTTGCGTATATCGGTGCGTCTTCGCACGCGATGGATGCCCGCTTTGGAGCGATTGTATCGCCATTTCATACAAAAGACACTACAGAGCTATCGTCCCTTGTGGATGACATTGGGCACTTTTGGACTGCTGTTTGTGGCCATTGGTCTCTTTGTGGCCTTTCCGCCGCGGGTATTGTTTTTGCCCAATGTGGAGCCGAACTTCTTTACGGTGTATATAGAACATCCCGAGGGTACGGATATTCGCAAGACCGATGAGACCTCGAGAGCGGTGTACGGCATCATCCGTGAGGTGTTGCATCGCCACGGATGGGATACAGTGCGCTATTTGCGTCGTGACGCAGATGGTGTGGTCATTGATACGATACCCTTAGTTTCGACCATTATCGAGCAGGTGGGGAAGGGCATATCGGACGATGTGCGCCGGCCCTCGTTTGGGGAAACGCCCCACAAGGCGTTGATTACGGTGAGCTTTTGCGAATATGAATATCGCAAGGGGCATTCGACCTTCGACATTATGAAGGCGGTGGAAGATACCTTGTTGCAATGGCCCTACGCCGATGTCAATATCTACGTCATTAAGGAGCCCTTCGGGCCGCCACAAGAGCGACCAGTACAAATTGAGCTCAGCGGAGGAGAAGATTATATGACACTGGTGCGTACAGCGGAAGAGCTCATCCACTTTCTCGACAAGCATCCCGTGCCGGGGGTGCAGAAAATGCGTGCTGAAGTTGGGCTCAGCAAGCCCGAAATTCGCATCCACCTCAATCGCAGCTTTTTACAGAGCCTGGACATGAGTACGGGCCAGGTGGCCTCTACAATTCGTACAGCACTCTTCGGAAAGGACGTTTCGATGTATGAAAAGGGAGAGGATAGCTACGACATCAACTTGCGCTTTGCTAGGAGCTATCGCAAGGATCTCGAAGACGTGCTCAATCATCGCGTGATGTTTATGAACAAGCGCGGTCAACACATCAGCGTACCCATTGCGGCAGTGGTGGATGGTGTAGAGACGCGCTACACGTATTCAGCACTTAAGCGGCTGGACTTGGTCAATACCGTGCGCCTGTATTCCGAGGTGGAGGCCGGCTACAACGAAAACGAAGTTATCGACCGCGTGCGCGAGCGCGTCAGGGAATTTGAAGAGACACCAGCAGGTGTGAAGATGAGGGATCACGGCATACAGTACAAATTTACCGGTAAACTCAAGCAGCAGCGGGAGGAAATGGACTTCCTCAGCATGGCCCTTTTTATTGCGGTGGCGCTCATACTGTTGATTTTAGTGACGCAGTTCAACTCCTATTTCACGCCATTGATCGTGATGAGCTCGGTGTTGTTGAGTATGATCGGCGTGCTCTTGGGTCTGATTGCGTTTGGGGATGAGTTTGTAGTGGTTATGACGATGATTGGCATTATTTCGCTTGCGGGCATTGTGGTCAACAATGCCATTGTGCTGATTGATTATACCAATCTCTTGCGCAGGCGCCGCAAGGCTGAACTCCACTTAGCACCACATGAGCTTTTACCAATTCGAGAGATTAAGAATGCCATCATCGAAGGTGGAGCGACGCGCCTTCGTCCGGTATTGTTGACCGCTATTACGACTATTTTGGGGCTACTTCCATTGGCCATGGGTGTCAATATCGATTTCTTCAGCTTGCTCGAGTCGGGCAATCCGCATTTTTACGTCGGAGGGGAGAGCAGCGCTTTTTTTGGACCCATGAGCTGGGCCATCATTTACGGATTGAGCTTTTCGACCTTCCTCACCCTGGTCATCGTGCCGTCGATGTACTACCTTGCGGTACGGGCTAAGCTGGTGATCTATCGTTGGATGGGTTGGCAGCTACCCGAGGATATGTAAGTCGGGTACTAGGCAGGCTTTGAAAAGTGTCAATGGCATTTGAAATAGTCGAAGGGCTGGCCGCAGGAATTGCATTGGTATAGTGCCTTACAGGCAGTCGTGCCAAAGGCGCTTAAAAGTTTTGTATCTGTACTTTCGCAATAGGGGCAGGGTATGCCTAAGGACGGCGGATCTTCGCCCTTTTTGTGGTGAGGGTGTGGAGGTGCAATGCCTGCTTGCCGTAGCTTTTCTAGGGCCTGAGGGCTAAAGCTCTCGGTTGTCCAGGGGGGAGATAGCTGTTCGACTATTTCGATGTGCTCCACCCCCGCAGCTTTGAGGCGCTGAAGAATCTCCATCTTGATAAGCGTCGTAGCCGGACACCCCGAATACGTCGGCGTAAATCGGACGATGACGGCATTTGGAGCGTTGACCTCAACATCGCGAATCATGCCCAATTCGATGACGGAGAGATTGGGAATTTCGGGGTCCTTGATCTGCTGGAGTATGTCGAGTATTTCCTCTTTGGTCATGGTGGATTGAAGCGTTACCACTGTAGATTGGGATAGCGTCGCTGCATGTATTGCATCTCGGCGAGGAGGTATCCCATGTGTTCGGTGTGGATGCCGTCGGATTTTGCGCGATAGCCTGTAAAACCAGTCTCGGGTATCGAAAGGGTAGCTTTGTGGAGGAGTTGGTGCACTTCGTGTTCCCAGAGGGATTTGATTTGTTCGAGGTCGGGGGCGATGCCGTGTTGATGCATGATGCGGTCGGCCGGGCTGGGCGCAAATGCTTCGAAGGCGTGATCCCAGACGATGTCGAGTGCTCGTTGCATGCGCTCGTGACTGGTGTCGGTACCGTCTCCCAGACGCAATATCCAATTGGAGGTGTAGCGTCGGTGGTATTGGATTTCCTTGTAGCTGCGCGCTGCGATAGCAGCAATGCGGGCATCGGGGCACTTCCTTAGGGCGTCGTGTAGGTAGTAGTTGAAGATGGAGAAGAGCGCCATTTTGGCAATGGTTTGGGCAAAATCGCCGTTTGGGAGTTCGGTCAACGTGATGTTGTAGTACTGGTGTTCGTCGCGGCAGAAGGCGAGCTGGTCGACATCGGTGGGGTGGGGATAGATTTCGACCAAATACTCGTACCATGCATTGGCCTGCCCCAAATGGTCGAGGGCGATATTGCAGAGGGCGAGGTCAATTTCGAGTTCGGGAGCGACGCCCGTCCATTCGCAGAGGCGCTGCCCCATGATGAGGGCATTGTCTGCAAGTTGGAAAAGATAGTGGATTTTTGCATCGAGAGTACTCGCGGGTGAAGGAGTTGAAGTATCAAATGTTTTTGACATCGTCGGGAAGTTTGTAAAAGGTGGGATGACGGTAGACCTTGTCTTTTGCGGGTTCGAAGAGCATATCTTCATCTTCGGGGTCGGAAGCAGTGATGTATTTGGAAGGCACCACCCAGATGCTGACCCCTTCGTTGCGCCGCGTATATGTGTCGCGGGCGTGTTCGATGGCCATTTGTGCATCGGTGGCGTGCACACTGCCGACGTGCTTGTGATACTGACCGTTTTTGCTGCGGATGAATACTTCCCAGAGCGGCCATTCCTTCATAGCTGGGGAATTTAGTTGTACTTTTTGGCATAGGCGATGGCAGCGTCGCGTACCCATTGGCCTTTTTCGTAGGCCACTCGCTTGGTGCGCAAGCGCTCCTTATTACACGGTCCCTTGCCGCGTATGACGTTCCAAAACTCTTCCCAATCGATGGGCCCGTAGTCGTAATGACCGCGCTCGGGATTCCATTTCAGATGCGGATCGGGCGCTTTCATGCCGAGGTATTCGAGCTGGGGGACGGTTTGGTCGATAAATTTTTGGCGTAGGGTGTCGTTGGATGCGCGTTTGATCTTCCATTTCATACTCTTTTGGCTGTGTTTGGACTCGGCATCGGGAGGTCCGAACATCATGAGGGCCGGCCACCACCATCGATTGATGGCATCCTGGAGCATCTGACGCTGTTCTTTACTGCCGCGGGCGAGAGTCAAGCAGATGCTGTATCCCTGGCGCTGGTGAAAATTTTCTTCTTTGCAGATGCGCACCATGGCGCGTGCGTAAGGGCCGTAGGATGTGCGCTGTAAGGACACCTGGTTGATGATGGCAGCGCCGTCGACGAGCCAGCCGATGACACCAATATCGGCCCAGGTCAATGCTGGATAATTGAAGATATTGGAATACTTGGCCTTGCCGTCCAAAAAGTCCCGATAGAGTTGTTCGCGCGATACGCCCAGGGTTTCCGCAGCACTATACAAGTACAGTCCATGCCCTGCTTCGTCTTGAATTTTCGCCAGTAGGGCCATCTTCCGGCGCAGGGTGGGCGCGCGTGTCAGCCAATTTTTTTCGGGCAGCATGCCGATCACTTCCGAGTGGGCGTGCTGCGAGATCTGTCGAATGAGCATCCGTCGATACTCCTCGGGCATCCAATCCTTCGGCTCTATTTTGAGCTCCTGGGCTATTTTTCCCTCGAAGCGCTTTTCAAGATCGATCGATGTGGTTTGGTCCATTGTATGTAGATTATGCACCCTACAAAATTAGGCCTTTTTATAATGGATAACATAGGGGACTGAATGAGAGTTTTTTGCGGAGTTCAAAATTTTATTATCGTCGAAGAATGTGGATGGGATGAGGAATAGCGTCAAATAGTCTAACTTCGCAGCAAAAGGCCATATGTTGCAGGGCAAGATCCGGCACGCACATCCGCCGCGGCAGCGGCAGGTTAAGATCTTTGCGGGAACGGCCACGCGCAGGCTCGCAGAGGATATTGCACGACACTATGGTAGCCCGTTGGGCAAGCTCACCCTACAGCGTTTTAGTGATGGTGAGATGCAGCCTATCATCGAGGAGTCGGTGCGCGGAGCCTTTGTGTTTTTCATCCAGTCGACATTCGCGCCGTCGGACAATTTGATGGAGTTGCTCTTGATGATCGATGCGGCTAAGCGCGCCTCAGCGGGATACATCACTGCGGTGATACCCTATTATGGATATGCCCGCCAGGATCGCAAAGACAAGCCGCGCGTGCCCATCAGCGCCAAGCTGGTCGCCGACCTGCTCATGGCAGCCGGTGCCGACCGCATTATGACCATGGATCTCCATGCTGATCAAATACAGGGCTTCTTCGACTTTCCCGTCGACCACCTGACCAGCGAGGCAGTGTTCATGCCGTGGTTGAAAAAGCAAGATCTCTCCAATGTCGTCTTTAGCTCTCCCGATGTGGGCGGCGTCAAGCGAGCACGCGCCTACGCCAAACACTTCGGCTGTGACCTGGTCATTTGCGACAAACACCGCGTGCGGGCCAATGAAGTGGCCTCCATTACGGTCATCGGCAACGTCGAGGGCAAAGAAGTCATCCTCATCGATGATCTGGTCGACACCGCAGGAACACTGTGTACCGCCGCCGACGAACTCATCCGCCGGGGTGCCAAAAGCGTGCGCGCGCTGTGCACGCATCCCGTCCTTTCAGGGAGTGCCTACGAACGCATCGACAACTCCGCCCTCCAATCGCTCGTGGTCACCGATACCATTCCACTCAAGCAAGACCGCCCGCGCGACAAGATACAAGTGCTCTCCATCGCCCCCCTTTTTGCCGAAGCCATCCATGTGACCCATACGTTTGAGTCGATATCCGACCTCTTCCAGCGCCACAAGATGTAGGTGCACCTACTTCATATTCCCGATCCATCGACGATGCATATCCTTAGGTATGAAATCGTGGTCTTCGGTATGAAATGGTGGATCAAAGCGCATCTGATGGACCAGCGGAAATTCCAAGCGGTCGGAGATGTAAAGCTGTAGCGTGTTTTGCAAAAAATCTCTATCTTTGCAGTCCTTTTTAATAGCTCTATCAAATCGCGGAGAAGATGAAAACGGTTGATCTCAAGGCAGAGCCAAGGCAAAATTTGGGGACGTCGTATGCGCGCAAATTGCGCAAAGAGGGGTATGTGCCCGGGGTAATGTACGCCAAGGATCTGGTTAAGCACTTTTTTGTCCGTAAAGCAGATATACATAAGATCGTATTTTCGCCCGAGTTCAACAAAGTGATCCTCCACCTGGATGGCGAGCAATACGAATGCATCCTCAAGGATTTTGACTTTCATCCCGTCAAAGATGAAGTCATCCACTTTGACCTACAAAGGCTACAATCGGGTGTACCCGTCAAGGTGGAAATACCGGTGGTCTTCGATGGTCCGTCGGAAGGAGAGCGCCTCGGTGGCAAACTCATCCAAAACGTCCGCAAGGTCAAGGTAAAGACCATCCCCGAGCGATTGGTCAACGTCTTGAGAGTCGACATCCACCACGTAGGCCTTGGCGAATCAGTACGCGTCAAAGACCTCAAAGTCGAAGAGGGCATGGAAGTACTGATGAATCCCAACATTCCACTGGCTACCGTTGAAATACCGCGTGCCCTCAAAGCAGCTGCCGCAGCCGAAGCCAAAGCAGCGAAGTAGTACGCCACCCATCCGTGATGTCGGCATCTACTGCGTTAGGTGTAGCACTGGTCCAATACGCAATAGCCGATAGTGCCCCCCTTGCCAATAGGCAAAAGGTCGAGGGCATGTTGAGTCGCCTACCTCCAGATACGGATCTGGTCGTGCTGCCCGAGATGTTTACTACGGGCTTTGGGCCACACGCCGTCCGCGATGCTGAGCCCATGGACGGGCCGACGGTGGAGTGGATGAAAGCAATGAGCCGTAGCCACGACATTTTCCTCATGGGATCTCTACCCATACGCGAAGGAGAGTCGGTATACAATCGCCTCATTGGTGTAGCACCGGAGGGGCAGCTTCACTATATCGACAAGCGCCATCTCTTTCGCTATATGGGAGAGGATCAAGCCTTTGCAGCTGGCCAAAAACGCGAGCTTTGGCATTGGAAGGGGTGGTCGCTGATGCCCGCAGTGTGTTACGACCTGCGCTTCCCCGTGTGGTTGCGCAACGACCTGCAATACGACCTCTTAGTCGTCGTGGCCAATTGGCCCACACCTCGCATCGATGCGTGGAAGGTGTTGCTCCAAGCCAGGGCCATCGAAAATCAAGCCTATGTCGTCGGCGTCAATCGCATCGGTCGCGACGCCAATGCAGTGGAATACGGCGGATATAGCACGTTGATTCGCTACGATGGAGCCGTGATGCTGCAGGCAGGAGAGGTGGAGACCATCCTCCACTGTCGTATAGATCACCGAGCACTGTATAAGTTTCGCGATCAATTTCCGTTCTTAGACGATAGAGACGCGTTTACAATACAGCTAAAGGATGCGTGATCGCACTTCGTTTCGACATATATTTAAAAAGGTAGGGCTCTGGCCCACAGCGTGTGGCATTGCTTTGGCGACGGCCCTGTACTCCTGTGCGGTGTTCCCTCAAGCGGCAGAAGACTACACCGTCAATCCCTCCAGAAGTGAGGAGGTAGCTCTCACTCAAAAGCGGCGTGCTCCATCCAAAAAGGCACGACAAACACGGCCCGCTCCGAAGAATGATCGCGTGGAGCCTACAAAGCGAAAAGCATCGACTCCTAAAGCTGCTGAAAAGGAGAAGGCGCAGAAAAAGAGCACGCAAGTGCCGCGTAAAAAGGTCAAAAATGGTTCCTCAAGTGCGGATCGCAACCAATCGCAAAGATCCATTCCTGCTACCGAGATGAAAGAGCGCCTGGCCGTCGTCGAATACGCGCGCAAGTACAAGGGTGTGCGATATCGCTACGGCGGGACCAATCCGTTTGGATTTGACTGTTCGGGATTTACATCGTACGTCTTTAAAAAGATCGATATCTTTTTGCCGCGCAATACCCGTGCGCAGGCCGAAGTAGGAGAGAAAATTCCCTTGCAAAATGTAGCGCCGGGCGACTTGCTCTTCTTTGGTGAAAAAGGGCAAATTACCCATGTAGCTATCGTCACAGCCAATGAGGGCGACCGCATCATGATGATCCACAGTACCAATTCGAAGGGCGTAGTGGAAGAAGACCTCCTGAGCAGCGACTACTGGATGGAACGCTTTTTGTTTGCACGAAACATCATAGGCAGCTGAGAAAACAAACTTTATGCAAGCTCTTGGACAAAAAAGGCGCGTTATCATTTTGTTTGGTCCGCCGGGATCGGGCAAGGGTACCCAGGCCAGTCGATTGGCATCGCATTTCGGATGGGTGCACATCTCGACCGGAGATGTATTTCGCAGGCATATAAAACAGCAGACGGAGCTGGGTCAAAAGGTGCAGCAATACATCGAAGCGGGTCAGTTAGTACCCGATACGATTACGGTGGCCATGCTGCAAGAAGAAATGCAACGGCATCCGGGTGCACGGGGCTTTATCTTAGACGGCTTTCCCCGCACGATTGCCCAGGCCGAAGCTCTCGATGATATGCTCCAAGCCAACGGCATGGAGGTCGACGGCCTCATCGCTCTGGATGTGCCTGAGAGCGAGCTCATCGAGCGCATACAGATACGCTCCCAGACTTCCGGGCGAGCCGACGATGCCGACCCCAAAGTCATCCAGGAGCGCTTAAAAGTGTACCACACCCAGACGGCACCCGTATACGAATACTACGATCGACGTGGCAAAGCGTTAACTATTGACGGCACGGGCACGATCGAACAAATCACCCAACGCCTCGTTGAGACCATCGAATCGCTGGTCAATACCGCGTAGGTGTGGGCGAGCAAAATTTCATCGATTACGTCAAGATTTACTTTCGTTCGGGTCGGGGAGGGGCAGGTGCTGTACACTTTCGCCGTGAGAAGTATGTACCCCGAGGCGGGCCCGACGGCGGTGACGGTGGTCGTGGAGGAAACATCTACCTTCGCGGCAATGCTCAGATGTGGACGCTATTGCCCTACCGCTATACGCGACACATCATCGCCGAAGATGGTCAACCGGGCAAGGGCAAAAATCAACACGGCGCCTCCGGCAAGGACATCTACGTCGACGTACCCATCGGCACTATTGCCCGCGATGCCGATACGGGCAAGGTATTGTGCGAGATTCTCCACGACGGTCAGACTTGCCTTCTGCTGAAAGGCGGCAGGGGCGGACTGGGTAATGTGCACTTCAAGAGCCCTACGCGTCAAGCCCCGCGCTACGCTCAACCCGGTGAAGAAGGTGAAGAGCGTTGGATCATACTCGAGCTCAAACTCCTCGCCGATGTCGGTCTGGTGGGCTTTCCCAATGCGGGAAAGTCGACCCTCCTGGCCACCCTCTCCGCGGCCAAACCAAAGATAGCCGACTACCCCTTTACCACGCTGACGCCCCAGCTGGGCATCGTGCCGTATCGCGAGTACAAATCCTTCGTCATGGCCGATATACCCGGCATCATCGAAGGGGCCCACAAGGGAAAAGGCCTCGGCCTGCAATTCCTTCGCCACATCGAACGCAACAGCATCCTCCTCTTTATGGTGCCCGCCGATGCCGATGACATCGTCCAACAATTTCATACCCTCGAAAACGAATTGCGGCAGTACAACCCCGAACTACTCCACAAAGACCGCCTCTACGTCGTCTCCAAGTCGGATCTCCTCGACGATGAACTCAAGCGTGAAGTACTGACTGAAATCCCTCCCGAGTGGGAGCCCCTTTTGATCTCCTCCGTCACAGGCGAAGGACTCGAAACACTCAAAGACCGTATCTGGAAAAAACTCCACGCAGAGGAGTAGCCTCGACAAAGATCCCTATCCCCATCATCTGGGTAAAATTGCTATATTAGCAATGGATTTTGAGATGTCATGGGTATGAAATCGTTGACCATGAAGGTGAAGATATACGCATTCTTGGGGTGTGTACTGGGGGCATATACGCTCTATGCACAGCGAGTCGAGCCGCAGGTGATGGCGACGAGCGGCGGTAGTGGTAGTGCTGGGGGATATTCTTTGGAATGGACCCTGGGTCAGACTGCCATGCAAACCCTGAAGAGCGGGGAGTATGTGCTCACACAGGGCTTTCATCAGCCCAATTTGCTCGTCGTAGGGGTGCGCGACGTGCGCTACCCGTTCGAAGTGTATATCGCTCCCAATCCGTTTAGCCATCGCATCCACTTGCAGGTACCCCAATCTGCGCTCTGGTGGCGGGCTTTTACGCCCGACGGAAAATGGGTGACGGACTTTCAGCCCCTCCATGAAGAGGGCATCATCGATCTACAAGAGGCTCCCCAGGGAACACTATTACTTCAACTGAAGGACAAAAAAGGTCAAATGGTCTCCTTTCAACTGATAAAATTGTAAAAGTATGATGAGACGAATCATTACAGTTGTAGGATTGATGTGGACGGCACTGGTTGCACAGGCTCAAAGCGGTATCTACTCGTGGCAGGGAGTATTGCGCGATGCTCAAAACAAGCCAGTAGCCAACCAACAGGTGAAGCTGCGCTTTACCTTTATGCAGGGCAATCAAGTGCTCTACCAAGAGGTGCATACCGCCCAGACATCGGAATTGGGCTTGATCGCCGTGTGGATCTGTCAGGGCACCGCCGTACAAGGCAACTGCGATGGATTAGCCCAGGCCGTGGCCCAACAGCCGACCTTGCTCAAAGTAGAGGTCGACCCACAAGGGGGCAACAATTTCATGGACTTCGGTACACGGCCCATAGGAGCGGCTCTGGTCAGTAGCTTTGCCCTGAAGGCAGGTGAAGCACTCAACGATCAAGTAGAAGACGACGACGCCGACTCGACCAACGAGCTACAAACGCTCTCCCTCCAAGACGGCAACATGCTCACCCTCTCCAAAGGAGGGGGAAGCGTCTCCATCGACCCCGATACGTCCAATGAGCTCCAACAGCTGAGCATCCAAGGCAATCGATTGACCATATCGGGAGGTAATACCGTCATCATACCGCGCGCAGGATCGGATGCGGATCCCGATCCCAATAACGAGATCCAATCACTTCGCAAGCAGGGCAACGAAATCCTCCTCGTACCGCGCGGAGGCAAGGTGACCGATGAGGTGGACGATGCCGATGCCGACCCCACCAACGAGATCCAAACGCTGTCGTTTAGCGGCACAACACTCTCGATAAGCAATGGCAATAGCGTGGATCTGAAGTCACTCCAAAAACAACCCGATACCATCTGGCGCGAAAGTGCCGACAAGCGCACCGTCATCTGGGAGGACGGCGCCAAACGCGTACGCTATCAAATGGGCATCGACGGCTACAAACACATCCAATCGGATGGACTACACATCAGCTCGTTTAAGTCTAATGCCGTCGAACACTCCATACGCTGGCGCAATAACGACTTTCCAGATGACGACTTTTTCAAGCGTTCGTTTGAAATGTACGAACACCCCAATTGGCTGCAAACCGACTATTGGATGGTCAACAATCGCAAGTACGTCGAGCTCATAACGACCCATCCCAACAACCCCCAAGTAGGTGGGGCCGTCATCAGTCAGATGATCTTTCGCAGTAGCATAGGAAACAACTTCTTACACAATGTGCTGATCCAAGGAGCGGGTACGGGTGCAGTTTATCTGCTCAATCCCAACGATCCGACACAGGCCATTGCGGGTATGCACGTCGATCGAAACACCGGCAAGTCGCGCATCTTTGCCCAGACGAAAAACTTCGTCGAACCCCATCCGTTGGATCCTACCAAGCAAATATGGTACGCCTGTATTGAAGGACCGGAAGCCGCTATCTACGATCGCGGTACGGCGAGCTTGCACAACGGCGAGGCGTATGTGCCCTTCAACGAGCACTTCCGCCTGCTGGCATCGCAAAAGTACACGGTTGTACTCACCCCCTTGAGTGGGGATTCCAAAGGCCTCGCCGTGGTCAAGAAGACGCGCGATGGGTTCTACGTCAAAGAGCTGCTCAACGGTCGCGGCAACTACGAGTTTGATTGGGAAGTCAAGGCCGTGCGCAAGGGCTACGAAGACTACCGCCCCATCCGCGATCGAGAAGAACTACATATCCAGATGCTGAGTCCTACCGAGGCCAAAGAGGAAAAATAGGGAGCTAACAAGCCCTTCGAAGGCGAAAACCCGGGCCGAGGGCTCGGGTTTTTTTATGCGCTGCACTAACACATAGGGAAAATTTAATATATATAACTTTGATTTTAGCCATCTTATAAAATGGTGGATTTTATAGTATTAGCAAAAAAGTTAATATGTTTTTGTCTAAGTGCTAATTTTTTATGATTGCTATTGTGCGGGGGAGGAAATTGTCCGTACCTTTGTCGAGGAAAAGGTAGTAGAACTTATACATTAGGATTTTTTATAATCCGTTAATACGACACCTGAGATCCAGCCTGTAGAACAAGACGATGATAGGACGGAACTCTCCGCTCTGCAACGGCGGTAGAGGATTCTTTGGGTTTTGACACATCGTAAAATCAAAATTGTGGAAAAATGATGCACATGAACGTATCGAACTGCAAGATGAGTGGTCTGCTCACGTGGTTGAGCCTTTTGGGGCTTGCATTGTGGTGGAGGCCGGCAGAAGTAGCAGCGCAGTGTTCGTTGGCTTGCCAGGATATCCAGGTATCGCTCGATGAAGACTGCGAGGTGCAGATTACGCCGGATATGGTCCTGGTTAAGCCCGACAGTACGTGTCCGGGAGGTACATTTACTGTGACGCTCAGCATCAATGGTGTGCCGCTCACACCGCCCGACATCATCAATGGCTCGCATATCGGAAAAATGGTTATCGCTACGGTCGAAGAGACCGGAACGGGCAACAAGTGTTGGGCAAAGATCACTGTCGAGGACAAGCTGCCGCCGACGATTCAATGCAATGCAGATACCTTTTACTGTTATCAGGCGTACAATCCCGACCTATTGAAGCCTACGGTGACCGACAACTGCACCAGCACCGATGAAATCACTTTAGTATTGGTCGATGAGCGCATTGTGCCGAAGGACTGTGACTTCGTCGATTCGGTCATCAAGGTCATCTATCGCGATTATTACGCTGTCGATAAGTACGGCAATAGCTCGGCCGTGTGTACCGATACCATAGCTTTGAAGCGGGTGCCGTTTGACAGCATCAAGCCACCGCTCAACTGGTTGGACTCGGTGCTCATCTTTATCGATACGTTCAGCAACGATACATCGGCTATACGCTGTGAAGATTTTCAACGCATGGAGAAGTTGCCAAGTGGAGCGCCTCACTGGCGTTATACGGGGGTACCTACCACGCCGGATGGCTATCCCTTGTTCCCCTTTGATGCGTATTGCAACTTGACGACGACCTTTACGGATGTCTATCAGGGCGTAGTGGGTTGTACAGAAAAGTGGTTGCGCATTTGGACGATTCAGGAGCTTTTCTGCGACACTATACGCGACAAAGTCATCACGCAGGTCATTCACATTTCGGATACCACGCCTCCGGTCATCACTTGCCCCGGTGATATCACGGTGACAACGGCGGGGGGCAACACCTGTGTGGGTAACGTATGGCTGCCCGTACCGCAAGCTTACGACAGCTGTCGCGGCAACAACATCACTATCGACGTCGTCTATCCGGGTGGATTTATCCACGACATGAAGGCGCCTACGCTGGTACAGCTTCCTGCGGGTATGCATACCGTGACGTATCGCGTCTATGATGCCGTAGGTACCAGTGGTTGTTACAATGTCGACAGCTGTTCGATCAAAGTGACCGTGTTGGATAAGACACCGCCGGTAGCCGTATGCTTGCGCAACACGACGGTGTCGCTGACGTATGACAGTGTCGTACGCGTATATGCCAATGTCTTTGACAACGGCAGTTACGACGACTGTTGTCTGGACAGCATGGAGGTCATGCGCATGGATCGCGGGGTGCCGTGCGGGCAAAATGTCGGCTGGCGACCCTATGTGGAGTTTTGTTGTGCAGATGTGGGCACGACCGTGATGGTCAACTTCCGCGTGTGGGATTGCAACGGAAATTCCAACACCTGCATGGTGGAAGTCGAGGTGCAAGACAAGCAACCGCCGACCATCGTCGCTCCCAACGATATCGTCGTTCCCTGTACTTACAAATTCGAGATCGACTCGCTATCTAAATACTTCGGTACAGTAGTGACCAATAAGTACAGCCGACAAAAATACACCCTCTACGGTCCGTTTGCTACTGCTACCGACCAAGATCTTGGAGGGTGTGACCTGGTCGTAGAAGTCGATTACAATGTAGGGCCGAATAAAATCATCGATGTCAACGGTATCTACCCCTGCGTCAACGACATATTGGTACACGAAAATCCGGCGCTCAATACGACCATGTTTTTGGACGGATATGCACACGACAATTGCAATGTCGTCGTAACGGAGCGCTTCCGGGATTATCGAGATCAATGTGGCTCGGGTGTGATAGAGCGCATCTTTACGGCCACAGATCCTGCCAACGGATCAGTGAGCGATACGCAGTACATCTATTTCTACAATCCGCAGCCCTTTGACAGTACAAACATCATCTATCCGGTTGATCAGACACTGTATAATTGTGTCGACCCCTACAATATCGACACTGCTATCTCTGGTGTGCCGAAGTTTCTCATGGAGAACGAGTGCAATTTAGTGGGATGGGATTACGAAGATCAGGTATTCAAGTTTTTCAACTCTCCTGGGGAGGCGTGTGCGAAGGTGGTGCGCACGTGGAAGGTCATCGATTGGTGTCAGCGTGACCCACATGGCAATGTGCGCATCTGGCAGCATCAGCAGATCATCAAGATCATCGATCGCGTCGACCCGGTATTTACGCAGCTGCCGCCGGCCGATACGATGTATTGCTCATACGATACGCTCTGTCAAAATGGCCCAGTGAAGATGACGGCTTCGGCTTCGGACAATTGTACGCCGGGCAATGAAATGTACTGGGAGTACCACATCGACTTCGGCTGCAATGGCACGTATGAAGTATTGCGTTCGGGCACGGGCGATACGGTAGTTATCGATACGATGTTGCCCCTTGGCAAGCATTGCATTGTGTTTGTCTTTGAGGATCGCTGTGGCAATCGCATTACGCGCACGCGCACCTTTAGCGTGGTCAACTGTAAAGCGCCTTCGCCGTATTGCAAGAACGGTCTGGTCGTCGATTTGATGCCGATCGATCGCAACGGCGATGGTACAGCCGATTGGGGCATGATCGAGGTATGGGCCAATGATTTTGATCTCGGTAGCAGTGGTGCCTGTGGAAACCCCGTCGTGTTGTCCTTCTCACCCGATACGACCGACAAATCGCGCGTGTACGACTGCGATAGCCTCGGCCAGCGCGATGTGCAGATCTTCGTCACCGACAAGATCACGGGCAATCAATCCTCGTGTCGCACCTTTATCATCGTGCAAGACAACAACAATGTCTGTCCAAGTCCCTTGCAGCAGGGGCAGGTTGCTGGTTTGATCACCAATCCGTCGGGCGATGGCGTACAGGGGGCTTTGGTCGACATACAGGTGAGTAATATGCCTACTGTGGTGACGGATCCCACGGGTAAATATGCGTTTCCGAAGATGCCGCTGGGCGGCTCCTACGAGGTCGTACCCCACAAAGAAAGTCGATTCCTCACCGGAGTCACCACCAGAGACTTGATCGTGATCAACAACCACATCTTGGGCATTCAGACATTTAATTCGCCGTATCTCTACATCGCTGCTGACGCCAACGAGGACGACCGCGTGTCGGGTGCGGACATCGTCGTCTTGCGCAATCTCATCCTCGGTAGAATACGGAAGCTGCCCAAGGGCCGAAGCTGGCGTTTTGTGGACAAGGCTTATACCTTCCCCAATCCGCATAAGCCGTGGAATTTCCCCGAAACTTATCACCTGGATCCCTTCAACAGGGATATGCCCAACGTCGATTTTATCGGTATTAAAATAGGTGATGTGAGCGGGGATGCTGGAGCAAACGGAAAGGCAACGGGCTCTTCGACAAGGTCTCAACGCACGATTTCATTGGTTGTTGAAAATCGCGTCTTGCGCGAAGGGGATGAAGTTGCCATCGACGTGCGGGCAGCGGAGGATATCCAACTCACTGGATTGCAGTGGTCAGCGGCGATAGACAACGCGTTGGCACAATTTGTCGACATCGTTTCCGGGCGCATACCGCTTAGTGAGGAGCACTTCGCCGTCCACACGAACGGATTGCGCATGAGTTGGCATGATCACAGAGGGTTGAGTGTACGTAAAGGTGATGTGTTGTTTACCATACATCTACGGGTACGGAAGGGAGATGTACTGGTCAGCGACATTCTCAGCCTGGATGAAAGCGCTATTGCTGCGGAGCTGTACGATACCCAGCTTAAGACATTTAAGTTGCGCATCGAGTATGTGTATTCGCAAGCAGACCAATACGCGCTGTATCAAAACGTGCCGAATCCATTTGAGAAATCAACCATCATACGCTTTAGCGTACCCGAACCGACCAATGCTGTGTTGACCATCTACGACGTCAATGGCAAAGTCGTATTGGTCAAAGAAGTAGCTGCAGAAAAGGGCATCAATGCCGTAGAAATCAAAGCGAGTGAACTGACCAGTGAGGGATTGCTGTACTATCGATTGAATGCGGGACACTTTACGGCTACACGTAAGATGCTCTTCATAAGGTAGACCATCATCGCTTTGTTCTAAGGAGTTTAAGTTTTCAGGCAGTGCCTTCCTCCGCACAAGGTGGGGGAAGGCATTTTTCGTTGGTTGAACCATTTTATACCCAAAATCCTTAATAGGATAAACAGGGGGTACTGTGACAGTGAAGGGGCGCATACTTGCAATTGATTATGGCGAAAAGCGCACGGGGATCGCGGTGTCGGATCCCTTGCAAGTGATGGGCTATCCCTTGACGACTGTGGCTACCGATGCGTTGATGGACTTTTTAAAAGAGTATATCTCTGCGGAAGATGTGCGGCATATTCTCATAGGTCATCCCGAATTGGACGATCCGCAGAAGAGTCCCTTAGCGAGCCAGTTGGAGAGATTGAGGCAAAAGATCGTGGAGGAGTTTCCCGACCTCACTGTCGAATTTGTCGACGAAACGCTGAGCTCACGAGAAGCGGTGCAGACCTTAGTACAGGCGGGCATTAAAAAGCAAAAACGAAGGAAAAAAGAGACAGTCGATACGATGAGTGCCGCCGTCATCCTACAACGATATTTGGGCAATATCTAAACTATGATACTTCCTATTTATGCGTACGGACATACGGTATTGCGGCGAAGGGCAGAAGAAATGCCCTTACGAGGAGAAGAGCTGCAACAGTTTATAGCAGACATGTGGGAGACGATGTACAATGCCAGCGGCATTGGCTTGGCTGCTCCGCAAGTGGGAAAGTCGTGGAGGCTCTTTGTGATCGATACACTGCAAGCCTCGGAAGATGCCGATGGGCTCAAGGGTGTCTTTATCCATCCCGAGATTGTAGAGACCTCAGCAGAGGAGGTCGAATACGAAGAGGGGTGTCTGAGCATTCCCGATGTGTACGGCTCGGTATTGCGGCCCCAGCGCGTGCGCCTTCGGTATATGGATGAGCATCTGCAGTGGCACGAGCGCGACTTTGATGGCGTGGCTGCGCGCGTCATCCAGCATGAATACGATCATCTGGAGGGGAGGCTGTTTACGGATTTGCTCAAGCCCCTCAAGCGCGCACGGATACAGAAAAAACTCGATGCCATCCGCAAGGGAAAGGTAAAGACGCGTTATCCCATGATCTTCCCATAAGACCTTGTGGCGTTCTATTTCCTACCAAAGTCGGCGGGTATTTCTCCCCATGCTTCGGTGTTCCACTTGAGCACGGGATTGGTTGGGCGATGCTGGTTGAGCCATTTTTGGGCGGCTATGAGTAGTTTTCGAAGCTGGGGTGATGTAGAGGTATCGATTTTTGTGTTGATCTTTTTGCGCTGATACCACTGGATGGCGGTGTGGGAGTCGGAATAGATTGGTGTGGTGGTGTCGCCGCGTCGTCGGAGGATATCCAATGCCTTGATGATGGCGAGGATTTCGGCGATGTTGTTGGTGCCGCCTTTGATGGGACCGAAGTGGTAGATTTCTTCTCCTGTAGCGGTATCGACAATGCGAAATTCCATTGCACCGGGGTTGCCACTGCAGGCCCCATCGACCGACCAACTGGGCAAGATGGGCCCGCCTTCTGAAGGTTTTGGAAGGCTCTTTTGGCGTTCGGAGTGTTTGGGAGGGCCCTCATCAAATGCGCGTTTGGCCTCTTGAAGGGATTCATACGCTTTATAGCGCGCATTGGGGTATCCATGGATTTGCTCCTTGCACTCCTCCCAGGAGTGGTAGATGCCGGGAGTACGGCCCTGCCATACGACGTAGTACTTCTTTTTAGCTCTTTTGGAAGGCATGATTGTGGAGATATTGCTGCCAATCTTCCCAGGTGTCGATATCGGAGAGTGTGCGAAGGAGATGGGGTTTGATCGATAGGTCTTTGAGTCGACGCTTGGTGACGTCTAAGACCTGAGATGTACTCCATGGCACATCTTCGAAGAGCTCGGTTAGGGGTGCGCAGTGGGATTGTACGCCGATGAGGTAATAGCCTCCGTCGGTAGAGGGGCCGATGACCACGGGCGACTCGCGGAGGTGTTGGAAGGCTTCGTCGACTATGGATGCGTTGAGGTAGGGGCAATCCACACCGATGAGTACGCAGCGGGAGTGGGATTGGCAGCATTCGAGGAGGGCGTTGCGCATGCGCTGGCCGAGGTCGTCACCGCGCTGTAGCTTGATGGAAAGATCGTGAGCGCGTGGATGAGGAAAGGGAAGGGCATCGGTGTAGAGCACGACATCTGCGCGGCAGTGGTGGATCCAATCGAAAGTAATATCGAGCAGTCGATCGTAGATTTGGCGTGCGCGTTGGGTGCCGTATTGTCGAGCTATACGTGTCTTGACAGGGGAGTGGTGGGGATTTTTAGCGAAGACGATGAGGAGATTGGACATGGAGAGTAGAGCACTGCGGTATTTGGTCGGGATGGCAGGATTTGAACCTGCGACCTCTTCGTCCCGAACGAAGCGCGCTAACCGGGCTGCGCTACATCCCGAAAAAAATTATATGGTCGGGATGACAGGATTTGAACCTGCGACCACTCGCCCCCCAGACGAGTACTCTACCGGACTGAGCTACATCCCGAGCCATATAATTTGGGTGGGTAATACAGGATTCGAACCTGTGACCTCTGCCCTGTCAAGGCAGCGCTCTAAACCAACTGAGCTAATTACCCACTTGCCATTTCTTTAAACGAAAACGACGCAAACTCGTTTTGCGTTCGGACCGCAAAATTAATAAAAATGCCCTGCACCGTAAAAAATATAGTAGCTTTGTCGGTGCTTAGTCGCCAGGTGCTATGGATAGGGAGCAGCGTCCGCTCGTCATCGGTATATCGGGAGGCTCGGGCTCGGGCAAAACCACTTTCGTACGGCGTTTGCGCCAGCTCTTCGACGAAGAGGAGTTGTGTATCCTTTCGTTGGACAATTACTACAAGCCAAGGGAAGAGCAGCAGTGCGATGCAGAGGGCGTCAAAAACTTCGACCTGCCCGAATCGTTTCGCCGTGAGGATTTCCTCAGGGATGTCCGCAAGCTCCTCCGTGGTGAGACAATTGAGATTCAAGAGTATCGGTACAATCAGCCGGGGCCGAAGAAAATCTTACACATACGTCCTGCACCAGTACTCGTAGTAGAGGGGCTCTACGCCTTGTACTTTCTCACGCAGGCGGGTCTTTGTGATCTACAGGTGTTTATCCATGCCCATCCCGTGTCGAAGCTCGTGCGGCGCGTGCGCCGCGATCGGATTGAGCGCAATTACCCCGTCGAAGATGTACTCTATCGCTATGAGCGCCATGTGTTTCCCGCGTATCGGGCCTATATCGCTCCGTTTCGCGATGTGGCCGATATAGTCATCAACAATACGGAGCATTTCGAAGGGGGGCTGCGCATCTTGTCGGGCTTCATTCGCCATTACCTGGAGGGTCTTTCTACGCAAGGTTGAGTGCTTCCAAGGGGATAGACTTAGACATCTGGAAAATTTCGAGGGTATGAAATGGTGGGCGAGTACGATTTAATACACAGAAAAACAAATATTTAAGGAGGAGAACGCCTGCGGTGCCCCCATCGAATTTATGGATTAGGAAAAATTGGTATGTGTTTTGCATCCCCTAAGGGTGTATTGTAAAAAAAGTTGAATATGATGCTATTCAAGACCGGTTATCTTCGTGGACATGGGATGGGCACCTATAGGAGTCCTTCGGTCGTTGGAGCCGTACTCGCCACGTGGATGGTATTTATACTGTCCTGGAATAGTGGGTGGGCCCAAAGGCCGGATTTGTCGTGTAACGACAGCATTCAGGTGTCGCTGGCGCAAAACGGCATTGCCGTGTTTACCATCGATATGGCTGTGGAGGGCGCCATCGATACGTTGTGCTGGGATCTCATCGTCAAGGATCAAAACGGCAATGTCTTGCCAGGGGATACCCTTACCTGTGCCCATATTGGTCAGATCATGACCTTTGAGGTGCACGATACCTGTACGGGCAATTCGTGTTGGGGAAACTTTTGGGTAGAAGACAAGTACATCGAACCACTTCTATGTGGCAATGATACGGTGCGCTGTACGGACGATATCAGTCCCGACAGTTTGGGATTTCCCCTTCCGCCAGGGGCAGTCATCGATAGTGTGTTGCCCGATGGAGTGCACTTTTTAGTAGATCACTACGACTCGTGTGGATTGGTGCGCCTGTGGTATGAAGATACCGAGGTGCTGCCCTTTGATTGTGACGTACCCTATAAGGTGATTGTGCGCAAGTGGAAGGCCGTCGATCCGTCGGGCAATATGACCATGTGTACGGATAGCATCTTTATACATTTACCCAATTTGGTGGAAGATACGGTGTATTTGCGCGATACGGTCTTTTGGTGCGATGATACCAGCTGGGTTTCCCTACCCAACGGCAATCCCTCACCGGAGTCGACGGGGTGGCCCATCGTGCCGGAGTGTGCGACCATCGCTGTTGAGTTTTCCGATCAAGTGTATGAAATCTGTGGGGCAACCAAGAAGATATTGCGCAAGTGGACGTTGGTCGACTGGTGTGTACGACCGGGCAGCGTCAACGACTCTTTGCCGCGGGTGATCAGTTTTTATCAGCGCATCAAAATCCTCGACGACAAGCCACCCATTGTCTACTGCCCGACGACGCATGATGTGCGCGATACCATTGGCATGAAATATTACGACTGCAGCGGTGATTACGTATTGCCTGTACCGGAAGACTTTGATCCAGCGACCGGCATTGTGGATTCGACGAAGGTGTATGTGTTATCCGAGTGTTCGGGGTGGAGGTATCGAGTGCGTCACATCCAGCCTGCCAGCCCGGAGGATTGCACACCCTCGGGTAGTGGAGGGACCTATTTGGGAGGATGGCGTCGTGCAGGCGACCGACCTTTTGTGGCTCGCAATCTCGGCCCCGGATGCCATTGGTTTTACTACGAATTTGAAGACGAGTGTGGCAATACTGCGGAATGCGCTTTCGATGTGGTTGTCGTCGATGATTTGGCTCCCTTGGCCGTATGTGATGAGCACACCGTGGTGACGCTCAACCTCGACGGCAAGGGCAAGATCTATGCGCGATCGATCGACGATGGCTCGGTAGACAACTGCATGTTGGACACCATGCTCGTGCGTCGCATGGATTGGGGAGAGCCGTGTGGACAGCGCGATTCGGTGTTCCGCGACTTTGTCGAGTTTTGCTGTGCCGATGTCGGTAAGGATATCATCGTAGAGTTTGTCGTCTACGACAAAAACGGCAACTCTGCGCTCTGCATGTCTACCGTCCATGTACAAGACAAAGAGCCGCCCAAGGTGGTTCCACCGGATGACCTCACCATTGATTGTCGTATCGATTTTGATACGACTGATTTAAATGCGGTATTTGGCAAGATCGCACTTAGCGAAGACGAGCGCGAGGATATCGTGATCGGAGGTCGGGTCTATGGCCGGGACGGATTGGCGTTGGATAATTGCGGTATCGATACGATTATCGAAACGGTGGAATACGATTTGACCTGCGGGACGGGTACGATCAAGCGCACCTTTGATGTGTACGACCATCAGGGGTGGAAGGTCACGGTGATGCAAGTCATCACGATAGGCGATCGCGATCCCTTTGATGTGCGGGATATCCGCTGGCCGCCCAATTACACCTCGCGTCCGCTGTATACCAATTGTCGCAACGGTGTCAACACGGATCCCGACTATACGGGTTGGCCGACTTATCGCAATCGCGAATGTGCTCAGATTGGTGTCAACTACAAAGACCGATATTTCTACGGAATCAGTGATGCGTGTTATAAAATCGAGCGCACGTGGACGGTCATCGACTGGTGTCAGTTCAACAAAGATCGCCAGAGTGGCATCTGGGAGCACAAACAGGTGATCAAGGTCATCAATGTCAACCCGCCGGAATTTGTCGGCAATACCTGTCGGGATACGGTGATTTGCGATAGCAACGCCGTATTGGTCGATGACGTGTGTTCTGGGTACATTCAATTGGTCGGTGAGGCAGAAGACGATTGTACGGATGCCGACAGATTGCAGTGGAAATACCGCCTCGACATCGGAAATACCGGCACATGGAGTGACTGGGTGCATGGCAACGACGCTTCTGGCCGTTATCCGTTAGGTACGCACCGCATCGAATGGAGTGTCACCGACGGCTGCGGCAATGAGTCGACGTGTATTAAGACCTTTGAGTTGAAAGACTGCAAGAAGCCCACCCCCGTGTGTCGCGATGCCGTAGTGATCGTCATCATGCCCTCCAGCGGCAGTGTGGAAGTGTGGGCCAAAGATTTCAACCTGAAGAGCTTCGACAACTGCACGGCTGCAGAAGATCTCGTGTTCAGCTTTACTGAAGACGGCGACTCGCTGGTGCGCGTCTTCACTTGCGATGATCTGATGGGGCAAAAGAGCAGAGACATACCCGTAGAGATGTGGGTCATCGACGAGGCTGGTAATCGCGATAAGTGTGACGTCGTACTGCGCTTGCAAGACAACGACAACGCGTGCGATCGCAATGGCAACAACGTGTACGTCAGCATTACGGGTATCCTCAAGCGCGTCGACGAACAACAATTCGCAACAGCCGATATCGAGCTATACGATGGCAACAACCAACTCATCGCTCTGCTCAACGATCAACAGGGGTCGTATACCCTGTCTCCCATCCGAACGGGCTCGCTGTACACGATGAAGGTACACTACAACAAGAGGCCTCTCGAGGGCGTCACCACTTTAGACCTTATCCATATCCACAACCATATATTGGGAAGGGTGCCCTTTAGCCACGGATGGCAATATGTAGCAGCTGATGCCAACGGATCGGGCGATGTAACCGTTGGGGATATCGGCGTACTGAGGGCACTGATCCTGGGTAAAATCAGGACCATAAAGGGTAGTCCCTCGTGGAAATTCTATCCCGAAGGCATCGACTTCGACAATCCACAACAGCGAAATGCGCCATACGGCGAGTTGGTCATACGGGATCTGCAACACAATCTGCACGATGTCAACTGGATTGGCGTAAAAGTTGGCGACGTATCGGGGACGATCAATCTCGACGGCGGCCAAGCAAACCGTCTGAACAGACAGCTCAAGACCAACTGGATTGAAAATGCCGACGGCAGCTGGACGCTCGAGCTCCTCGCCATGGAAAACTTCCCCATCCACACCGCACAGTTTACGCTCACCTACGACGAACAGGCACAGCTGCTCGAAATGTCGAGCCCCGTATTGGATATTGATGCGCAGGAAAACTACGTCGTCCACCCGGGTACGGTGTTGTTTAGCTGGTACGATGTGGATGGCGTTGCCATTACAAAAGGCGAAGCGGTGTTGAAGCTACACTTCCAATCCAAGCCGCAAACCGTGGAGATGAACTCCAGCGTCATCGACAACGAATGGCTCATCGACGAAAACATCTGCGAGGTACAGCTCACCAGCGGTACCCTTACTTCGGCCGAGGATACCGGCGAACAAGGGCGGTATGCCTTGTTGCAGAATATCCCAAACCCGTTCCGCGGAGTGACCATCATACCATTCGAATTGCCTCGCGCTGAAAAGGTCACTTTGACCTTCCGCGACATGCAGGGTAAGGTGATTCTCACGCGCACAATCCACGGGGTGAAGGGATTAAACCGCATAGAAATCCTCGAATCCGATCTGGCCAAGGGTGGTACCGTCCTATTGTATGAAATGAAGACGCCCAACTTCACCCAGGTGCGCAAGATGGTCATCGCCCGATAAGATTTGCCTTTGGAATCGCTTTGAATGGAGAGGCTCGTTCCCTATAAGGGGCGAGCCTCTCCATTTTTAGTATATTTGAACGGCAAACACTGCTGGAACGATGGAGGGGCATTCCGATAGGGGTATTTGGTATCACCATTTTATGCGCTTTCGAAAAGACATCGTTGGCATCAATGTGCAGATTCCCACGCCATACGGTGTCAAGCCTCTGGTCTATGCCGATTGGACGGCCAGTGGGCGATTGTTCGCTCCTATTGAATATCGCATTGCACAGCTCATCGGCCCCCATGTGGGCAATGTGCACACCAATACCACCTGGACAGGTACCACGATGACGGAGGCCTATCACTACGCCCGGCAAGTCATCAAGCGCCATGTGCGGGCCCATGCATCCGATGTGCTCATCTCTTCCAATTCGGGGATGACGGGGGTAGTCAACAAGTTTCAGCGCATTTTGGGACTCAAGGTACATGAGCGCTTTATGGATGCCCTAACGCTCGATGAGCGGAGTCGTCCCGTGGTGTTTATTACCCATATGGAGCACCACTCCAATCAAACCTCCTGGCTGGAGACGATTGCAGATGTGGAAATCATCCGCCCCGATGCTCGCGGGCTGCCCGACCTCAACCATTTAGAGGAGCTCTTGCATCATTACCGCAACAGGGAGCAAAAGTACGCGGCTGTCACCTCGTGTTCGAATGTGACGGGTGTGATGACGCCCTATCGCCAAATTGCGCGCATGATGCATCGCGCTGGGGGATACTGTTTTGTTGATTTTGCCGCTTCTGCACCATATATCGACATCGTCATGCGAGGGGACGATCCCGAGGAGGATCTCGATGCCATTTACTTTTCGCCGCACAAATTTCTCGGTGGCCCGGGAAGTAGTGGGATCTTGATCTTTGGCCCCTATCTCTATCACAACCGCGTACCCGACAATCCGGGTGGTGGTACGGTAGAGTGGACGAATCCCTGGGGCGAACACCGCTATATCGAAGAAATAGAAGCCCGAGAAGACGGAGGCACCCCGGCATTCCTCCAGACAATAAAAGTCGCACTGTGCTGCGTGTTGAAGGAGCAAATGGACACCGAAAAGATACGCCAGCGGGAAGAGGAGCTCCTCCAGAGGCTCTTCGTCCATTTGGACGACATCCCGGGCATGCACATCCTGGCGGATCATCTCCGCGATCGTCTGGGTATCGTCTCTTTTTACTTGCAAGACATCCACTACAATCTCGTCGTGCGTCTCCTCAATGACCTGTACGGCATTCAGACGCGTGGCGGATGTTCGTGTGCGGGTACCTACGGCCATTATCTTTTAGAAGTGTCGTATGAAAAGTCGCGTCAGATTACCTCACTCATCGATGCTGGCGACCTCTCTGCCAAGCCGGGATGGGTGCGCATAAGCATTCATCCGACGATGACCGTGGAGGAGATCGATTATATTGGGCAAGCCCTTCGCCACATCGCCATCCATCACCATCGCTACGAAGAGGCGTATCGGTACGATTCGCGAACCAACGAGTTTTTCCACATCGACGACGCGCGGGATAAATCGCTTGTGCATTCTTGGTTTGCGCCGTTTGATCTGCCGCAAATATCGCATCGAACCCATGAACCAGCATAAACCCATCTATCTCGACTACGCTGCGACGACGCCCATCGACGAAGAGGTCCTGGAAGTGATGAACGAGGTATACCGAGAAACGGTGGGCAATCCCTCTAGTATTCACTACGAGGGGCGCAAGGCGCGCGATATTCTGGAGCGAGCGCGCCGTCGGATCGCTCAGATGCTCGGCGTAGCTGCTGGGGAGCTCTATTTCACTTCTTCAGCTACGGAGGCCAATAATTGGATCTTGTACGCAGCCGTACGCGATTTAGGTGTGCGACATCTCATCACTTCCCCTCTCGAACACCCATCCATTGTACAAACGGTCCGCTTTCTCCAACAACAGTATTCTGATTTAAACGTGCACTGGCTTGCTTTCGACGACTGGGGAGCTCCGCGGCTCGATGCCCTCGAGGAGATTTTGTCCACAGTCAAGGATCAAACCGTGCTGGTAAGTCTCATGCACGCCAATAATGAGCTCGGCACACTGACCGATATAGCAGCGGTGGGTGCACTTTGTAAGGATTATGGAGCGTATTTTCACTCGGATACGGTGCAAACCCTCGGGTATTACCCCTTTGAAGCGCCCCAATACGGAGTAGATTTTTTTGTCGGCTCTGCACACAAGTTTTACGGCCCAAAAGGCATCGGCATAGCCTACATACGGAAGGGCATCGCAGTACGACCGCTTCTGCATGGAGGTGGTCAGGAGCGGTCGATGCGTTCGGGTACGGAGCACATACCGGCCATAACCGCTATGGCGAAGGCATTGGATATAGCACCTGCCCATCGGCCCGAGAAGCGCCGTCATATGGAACAACTCTGGCAGTACTTGCAGCGGCGGGTGGACGAAGCAATGCCGTTTGCACGTTGTCTACACGAAGATTTGCAGCGCTGTCACTATAAAATTTTTGCCCTTGCATTGCCCGACGAGCCGGAATTCGAATTGGCCGTATTGCGCTTGGATGTGGAGGGGGTATGCGTATCGGGAGGCAGTGCGTGCTCTTCGGGAGCGGAGCAACAGACCCACGTGAGCAAGCACTTTTTTCAACCCAAGGGCAAAAGACCGCTGCGCCTATCCCTATCGCATCGCACCACCCGAGAGGAGATCGATGTCGCTATTGAGACCATGCAACGAGTGTTTGCCCATATTGGATGACACTTTTCTAACCTCTGCGCCAAATGAAGCAGGTCCGTCGAGCGGCGTTTATCATCAACCCCATCGCTGGAGGGAGGGATAAGAGCATACTTAGGGATAGGATTCGCGCTGTACTCGATCCAGACACGTGGGAGGTACAGATGTGGTACACCGAATTTCGGGGCCATGCGTATGAGCTTGCCCAGACACTTGCTCCGCGGGTGGATTACCTTGTAGCGGTCGGGGGCGATGGCACCGTCCACGAGGTTGTCAACGGCATGATGGGTAGTGGAAAGACACTGGCCATCCTTCCGATGGGGTCGGGCAATGGCCTAGCGCGTGATCTCGGCATACCGTTCCACGTCGATCGGGCACTCAAACTCCTGCTCGAAGGGACGACTACCTACATCGATGTGGGTGAGGTAAACGGTCGATATTTTACCAATTCCTTTTCCATGGGCTTGGTCGCCGATGTGGCGTTGACGTACGACACCTTAGGAATGCGGGGCTTTACGGGTTATCTTTGGAGTATATTAAAATGCGTATTTCGCCAGCGAAAAATCGAAGTGCGCGTAGCGGAGGAGGGTGGTGCGATGCGCTCGATGCGCCTGGTTGTGCTCAATGTGATGAATATTTCGGAGTTTGGATATCACTTGCGCATTGCCCCTCATGCCCGTGCAACGGATGGGTACTTACACCTGCAGTTGTTTGAAGAGTTTCCGTGGTATGTGCTGCCATATTGGGCTTTGAGGGCCTTTCTGGGTCGCCCCATACGATCGAAGTTTCTTCACAGTGTGGACTTTCGCACCTCGATATATGTCGAACACGACGAGGAATATGCCCAATGCGATGGGGAGGTCGTTTCTTTAAGCAGTCGTTCGCTTCGCATTCGGTGTTTGCCAGCCAGTCTTGCGGTCGTTGCCCCTGTACGTCGAGCTCAGTAATAGAGGAGGGCGGATCCCCAAGTAAAACCGCTGCCGAAGGCTGCCAAGCACAAGAGATCTCCGCGCTGGATGGCACCAGCTTCGACGGCTTCGGCAAGGGCAATGGGAATGGAGGCAGCGGTGGTGTTGCCGTAGCGCTGGATGTTGTTCCACACCTGATCGTCGCGCAGTCCCATGCGCTTTTGAATGAACTTGCTGATCCGCAAATTGGCCTGATGTGGAATCAACATGTCGATGTCGGAAGGAGTCTTGCCCGTGCTCTGAAGTGCTTCCATGATGGTTTCGACAAATTTCACTACGGCGGTTTTAAACACCAGCTGTCCGTTCATGTAGGGGTAGTGCAAGGCGTTTTTTAAGATGGTTTCGTTGATGAAGACGGCATCGAAGGGCCCGGCATTTTCCGCACCGTATTTGGCGGGATCGCCGTCGTAATGGCCGGCGTGGCAGCCTGGGCATGTCATGGCCAGTTCTTCGGCAAATTCGCCGTTGGCGTGGAGATTGGTGTGCAAGATACCCGACCCATCTTCGCTGGCACGGACAACCACCGCCCCTGCACCATCGCCAAAGATGACCGATACGGCACGCCCGCGCGTGGTCATATCCAAGCCCATGGAGTGCATCTCCGACCCGACCACGAGTATGGTCTTGTACATGCCCGTACGGATGAATTGGTCGGCAATGCTCAGGGCATAGATGAATCCCGTGCATTGGGTGCGTATGTCGAGTGCTCCGATCTCCTTTTTGTGGAGACCGAGCATGCGCTGAAGCAATACCCCGCATCCGGGAAAGAAATAATCTGGGCTCAATGTGGCAAAGATGATGAAATCGATCTCCTCTGGAGCAATACCGGCATTGTCGATGGCGCGCTTGGAGGCTTCGTAAGCCATCGTCGTCGTCGTCTCCTCCGTCTTTTTAGCAAAGCGCCGCTCGTGAATGCCGGTGCGCTCTACTATCCACGCATCGGAGGTATCCATGATGCGCTCCAGATCGTGATTGGTCACTACCGTTTCGGGTACGTAATAGCCTGTCCCAATGATCTTGGTTTTCATGACTGCGCAATTCCGTTTGCACGAATATACTGGAATTCGTCCAAACTTATGTGCCACGGTACTCAACGCGCCGGAAAAAGTTGCAGTATGCTCTTACAACGAGGAGTGCCTCTGGCGTATCCTATGAGTATTACAGAGTGTCCCCAGTGCCTCATCCATGCCTCGACGAGCGGTGGCTCTTCCGCCTGGTAGCGCAATCGGCCGGTTAGGTCGTACACCTCCCAAAAATCTGGGATAAGATGGGAGGCATCTACGCCGGTCGTATACCTTGATAGCTGTATACGGCACGGTGCTAATTCTGCTTGTGGATTGTGACGGCGTGTCGTCAACACGCGATGCCAGTGAAAGCGCGTTCCCAGAGGGGGAAATCCGAGTCGGTTGTGACCAAGGGTGTCGTTAAGGAGGAGGACTTCGACCATTTCGGGAGAGCTGCTGTCGCCGACCAACCACCACCCTTTGTAAAGAGAATCCTCACGCGTGCCAATGCCCACATATCCACCAAATTTGCCCGAATCCAGATCGCGATAAGCTACGTACACCAGGTCTGTCTGCCCAGGCCCATAGACAAAGGACACCTCCCCCCTTCGATAGTAAAAGTGTACTTGCATGTGTATGGAATCAAAGAGTCCTTCCATCGCCTGAAAGAACATCGATCGCCACTCGACGATGAGCACAGAATCTCCGTTTGCCTCCTTTCGATAGCCGTATGAAATCGTAGATGCCTCAGGGGCTCCGAGATACGAGCGCATTGCCGAACGAAAGGGCGACACGATGAGAGATGTCTGCGAAGAGGTATGGTATAAAAACACCTGGCCCGAGGTGGTCACTACAGCTGAGTCGTAATTGTCTTCTCCCACTGTGAGTGGATGCCGCAAGGGCAGGGGAAAAGCGGTATCCGCCACAAAGGGCTTCAGGTGCAGTGGAGTAGGTGTATCCAGTGGAGTGTAATCTTCGGTATACACGGAAAAAGTATACAGTGCCTCCTGGCCAAGAGACGGTATCCCACCGATGGCAAATATCGAAAGTACAATGGCAACCCACGATTTCATACCGCAAAAATATTAAAAAAAACTTTAATATGAAGAAAATCGGTTTGGGCCCTCTTAGAGAGGGGAGTTGGGGTGGGCATGGGAGCGGATATGGGATAAACTGCCGTATCTTTACCGCTCAAAAGACACAGGTCGATGTTTGTAGAGCCCGTAATGCCCGGACAGCGCAGTGGATGGATCGAAGTGATCTGCGGGCCGATGTTTTCGGGCAAGACGGAGGAGTTGATACGCCGCGTGCGACGGGCACAGATCGCCGGTCAGCGGGTGTTGATTTGTAAGCCCAAGCGCGATACGCGGTATTCGGAGTCGGAGGTGGTGTCGCACGATCGCAAGGCGGTCGAAAGTATTGCTGTGGAAGACGCAAGAGAAATTCTCAAGCACAGTGAGCCCGTACAGGTGGTGGCCATTGACGAGGTCCAGTTTTTTGATTATGAAATCGTTGAGGTGTGTCGGCATTTAGCGTTGAAAGGCAAGCGCGTCATTGTGGCGGGATTGGACATGGATTATCGCGCGCGCCCTTTTGGGCCGGTACCCTATTTATTGGCCGTGGCCGAATACATTACCAAGTTGCATGCCATTTGCAAGCACTGCGGAGCTCTGGCTACCCATTCGTATCGGCTGACCGACGAGCGTGAGGACATCGTGCTCGGAGCAGAGGAGCGCTACGAGCCCCGCTGTCGCATCTGCTTTCACATGGGCAACATCCTCGATTTTGGCAAGCGTGAAGAGCAGTAGGAGTTTATTTCTTTAAAAAGGGCTTGATCACGTCCATGAGCAATTGGTAGTAATCCGTGACTTTGGACGCCACCTCTCGGTGGTTGGACCACACGATGCGATGCTGCATTTTGCCATCGCTGTATCCAACGAAGAAATACGTGTTGTCCGGACGTCGGTAGTCGATTTGATGGAGGCCAAGGGTAGTGAAGAGTTGGACGAGTTGGGCGGCTTTTGTGCGCTGTACACGACCCAAATACTTATAGGGGCTAATCTCGCCGTCACCGCTGTAGAGCCATCCTCTTTCGGTGATGGTGTAGCTGTGTTCTTTGCCGGCAAAGCCCCCTCCGTAGCCAAAGATGACCTTCGGTATTTCTCCGAAAGGTGTAGCGGGTGGCTTTGCAGAACCGCACGAAAGAAGACTAAATACCATCACAACAGCCAGTGCAAATACGCCTTTAAAAATCCCCATGATACTGTCCAATTTACCTCGCTATAGTCGATTCCACTGAGTAAAATTAGAGAGAATTTTCAATTTGGTGGAACGAAAAACATCTTCGAGCGAGTCTGGCCCTCATCGATGAAGTACAGCACATACCACCCAGGCGCAAGAGCTACGGGAACGGACAGCAGACTGGTTTGTGCTGTAAGGTACATGCGCGCGATGAGTCTGCCGTCTGTGCCGTAAACGACACATGTAATGGGGCGGTCAAATCCGTGCGGCAGTTGAAGCCACAATTGCTGTTGGAAAGGGTTGTAAACGAGCTGAATGTCTTGCCATGGTGGCTCTGAGGTGATTGGGGTAGGACAATGGGAGCGCGCTAAGGATGTTCGCACAGTGGTCAAGGTGCGGTGCATGCGTTCCACTTGTCCCTTAGTGAAAAATAGAATGCAGCTGTCGGGAGCCAGCGATAAATAGTTCATGAACATATCCTCCGAGCCGCAGCTGATTTGCGGGGCTGTGGGACAGCTCGACCATGCATAATGCATGTCGCTGTTGGGTGTGTCTTCGATGCCGTCGTCGTCGTCGCATGAGGCGGTACGGCAGCCCGCCAGGTGGCAGAGACCGAGATAATGTCCCAGCTCGTGGATGAGGGTGCGTGCCTTGTACGTCATTGGCCCATTCCGACGCAGATAGTCGATGTTGAGAATGATGCCGTCGTTGGATGCACCAGCCATATCGGGAAAGGAGGAATAGCCCAGGGCGTAATCGTCCATCTCGGTGATCCAGATGTTGAGATAGTGCGTGGGATCGACTGCATCCGACCCTCCGAGTGAGTCGTAAAATATTCGACCATTGTGTACGTCTCCAATGGCTTTAATGGTGGTCTTCTTTCGACGTATGCGAAGAGCTACTCTCCCATCGCTTTGCCTTTCATACGGGCAGAGCTCGATGGAAGGCGTTTCAATGTATGGATAAAAAATAGGTGGTATCCCTCTGTGGCCGCGTCGATGGAAGGCGAGCTCCTGATTGGCCTTGAGGAAAAGCAGAGCGAGGAGAGAATCGGAAAGATTTTGATCATCCGTGCGATAGACGATGTGAACGTAGACGGGTATCACTTTGTGGGTGGAGCGAAGTACTATGCTCTTCTCAGTATGAAAGGGCTGTACGCCGTGTGTTGAGGGCTCAACATTCATCTGTCCGTACTGCCGAGCGAAATCATCGAAGAAACATCGCATGCGCTCCTGTCCATACAGGGAGGGGGCAAAGAGGAGCAAAGCGGCAATGGGCATCAACCATTTCATACCTATAGAAAAAGCATCTTTTCTGTGACCAACGCAGAGGTGGGTGAAAAATTTTTAGTCGTGCATCGACGGCTTTCCTCGGACTATAGCGCTTTCGAGAGTGAGGAGCAGAGGTGCTCTATGGCCTGGGATGATGTGTATGAAATTGTAGAGGAGATCGGGATGACCTTCGCATAATCAAAAAATTGACTAATCGGGGGATATACCTAAAAAACATATAAAAAATACCCATAATGCCAAAAATTATTCAGTCATATTCGCGGTTTTATGAAAAATCTATTTATATTTGAGTGTTGAATATTGGCTGATCCAACAAGGACCAAAATCAAGGGATATGTTTCGACGGATGAGTTCTGTGGGAGAAAGCTATGCGTACGTGTGCATAGGGCTGTTGCTTTTGGTGTGCATTTCCATACAGTACGCCAGGGCACAAGATGTGCAGGTCTTTTACACGGACACGGCTGGAGTTCCTTTGGCCAATGACGATGTCCATCGGTGTCGTCAAGTGGATTACTACAACGAAGCGCGTATACACATTTTGAGTGATGCAGTAGATCAGCTGTATATGGAGCTATATTTCCCTGTGGGCATTACATACGTTTTAAGTAGTGTTCAGGTGGTATCGAGCAATGTGGTGGGGGCGCAGATTGTAGAGGTCGGGCCTGTGGGGGCCAATGGGTATCGATTTGCCATCCAGCCGACGGATCTCAGTGCGGGAGATTGGTTAGTGGTGCGATGGGGGCGGAGGGCGGATTGTAGTGCAGCTCTTGGAAGCGCCAAGGATGCCCTTCACTTACAGTGGAATGGAGGACAGTACGTCGAAGACAATCCCAATATCCACAGTTACGACGTGTTGACGGCCTCGTTGAGCATGGTGCTATCCCAATCGACCGCGATGGTCACGCCATTAATCTCTACCCTCACGGAGATAGATATTACTAATGGTGGTCTGGGCGAACTGGAGGAGATGACTTTTGAAATCGACGATGGCACGGGTACACAGACGCTACGCTTGCAAACCCCGAACGGTACGCTCATCGCGCCGATATCTGTCGTGGGTACCATCTTGCGCTATCGCATCGATGGCTCTATTTTATCGGAGTACGGCAATGGAAATGGCGTATTGGAAAATGGAGAAGTCGTCCGTCTGCAGAGGGTCTTTCGGGCCATCAACTGTGATCAACCGAGTTCGACGTATACTGTCGCATGGGGCTGTGGTGCCGATAGCTGCCAACAGCCCGTCAGCACGCAGCAAAACATCGTCATCGTCAATGCCACCCCCGTATTGGATGCAGAGGTCCTACCTACACCGCCGCACTGTCTGGACGCGACCTATGCCATTGGAGCAACCCCAAAGATGATGACGGTGCGCATCGTCAACAAAGGCAACGCTCCGGCACTGCGATGGCGCATGTTTGTGTATTCAGGTATTATAGCCTTTGAAGATGCCTGGAATGTCTATCGGAATGATGGTACGCCGATTCAGACCGAGCTGTACACCGATGCGTTTTATGGGTCAAGCAACAGGACTTATCGCGATATATCCTGTCAGGATGCTCAAGCATGGGGAATTCTGTCGAAAAGGGCCCGTTTGGGATTTGATACTCTTTATCCCGGCGATACGATTTACGTCGAAATACCGACGTACAACGACAATCTCAAATGTGGGGCCTGCAATAGCTACGATATCCGAAGTCCCGAAATGTATTACGGCCTGGTCTATTACGGACCCTGTAGCGATGTAGACAGTTTTTTACTCAATCCAGATTATCCCTACAGTAGAGGCTATACCGTTTCGCGCATTGGGGCGGGATATGCGGGAGCTCCGACGATTTTTCCACAGATCGTCTATGACGAGCAGGAAGTGCGCATACAGATTAGCTATCAGGACTATCGGGTGTACAATTTCGGCAATGGCAGTTTGCACTTGGCGATACCCCTTGCGGGTACGTGCCTGAGGTATGAGGGCGCACCGGTACTCTCATCGAGGCCTGGCGTAGTAGATTCGGTCTTTGTGCGCAACGACACCTTTTTTGTGCGCTTTCCACCGGGCATCTATACCACCAATCTCTTCTTGCTCATTCGCCTACGGGCCGATTGTGCGTCTTGTGGGTCGGGCAATCATCTCAAGCAGTTGGAAATCCTACACTTAGCACTTGTTGACAGGGATGTCTGCAGTCGTTCTATCGAGTTTGCGTGCACTTCGGTGGATTACGAAGTGCGTTGTATCACATCCGCCGGCCCTTGTGAAGGAGCGTATCCCGTCTCGTTTACCCTGACGCGTACGACGCTGGGCATGCCCGATTACGACAACAATAATGTACCCGATGCCAACGCGGTGGCTGATCCCGATAGCGTGTTGACCTATATGGCCTTCAATGGCGATACGGTGCGAGCCGAATGGCATGTATTGATCCACGGTTTTGCCACTACGGCACCATTTCATTATCTCTACTTTCAGCTCAACCTCGGCAACAATCCAGTGACGCCTTGCCCCTCTGAGCCACCCTTTTCGACAGTCTTCAGTGCCTTGGACAATGCTGTGGTTGAAATCTATCCCTCAGGGGGCATGGGGCCGCCCGTCGTATGTACCATCCATCCCATCGTTCAAGATAGCGTTGCCATTTACGTAGTGGATACGAATTGTGCGGGGCCTTTAGCGGTGGGGGACTCCATCGTCTTGCGCGCCCACCTGGTGGCGCACAATTCCTACATACGGGGCCAGAAGATATCCTATACTTCGGGAAGTGATGTCTATGCCAGCTATGTATCGATGCCCACAGCGGGTCAGCGCTACCAGTGCAGTGAGCGGCAATCGAGCTTCGTCGTCATTGGTGGGTATTTTTCTTTTTGGTTCTGGACAACAACGACCAACTGCGCCTATGACAAGCAGGCGCGCTTGTTTTTCATCCCCAATCAGCGCTTCCCCTTCGAATACCGCAATTACTTCGTACCTAAGGAGTTGACCATCGTCTTTCCCCAAGACCACGATTTCATACAGCTCTCAATAGGGGGGATACCCATACCCAATACGCATATCGTACAATTGCCCAATGGCATACGGGTAGTAGATTTTGATCAACTTTTCACCACCTACGGCGGGCCATATTATGCGCAGAATCAAAGTTGGTGGCTCAACGTCGACTATGTGACCTTGCGTCCCTGTCGGTCGACGCCGCAGTCGTATCCCTTTGAGCACTATTGGAAGGGCAGGGGGAATGGGTACAATATGCCGGATGAATTCACCATATTCGAGAATGGAAGTTGTACGGATTCCGTCTTTCATCGGGATCTCGACAATGTCGACATTCTGCCGCAATATGTGTTGGCCTTAGACGGTGGAGGCCTTTCGCAAGTGACCACCTCACAAGTGGAATGGACCCTCAATGTGCGCAATCTCACCAATCGAGTGGTAGAAGATGTCTGGCTCTACATAGAAAACACCAGTGGAAGCGTGAGCAATATCGTGCTCGACGATGGCAGCACTACTTTCACGCCCGATGCCAATGGATTTTATCACTTAGGCGACTATTCCAATCTTCACCAACAGTTGTTTACAGTACGGGGGTTGGTCGACGATTGCGTAGACGACACCTTGCGTGCCTACGTGGGGCTGGGGTGCCACGGTATTCCGACAAGTCCGTTAGATCTGAAGTGCGTGGCCGATACCCTGGTGATGGTAGCCGAGCTATTGCCCTCGGAGGTGCAAATGGAATTGAGCAGTACGCCGACGGTGCCGATGGCCTTGTGTGAGGAGCAACTCATCGAGTTGCGAGTCGTCAGTGCACAGCTGTCGTATCTCGACGATCCCCTGCTGGAATGGCAAGTGCCGCAAGGCGTACAGGTGCATGCCCCCGTAGAGGTGGAATTTCCCGCGGGCTCAGGTCAGGTGGATTTGCTGATGCCGTCTGTGAGCGGGACGACTATGCAGCTTGCACTCGAAGGGCATAGCGCTATTGGCGTGGAGGGGATACCCGGTGTGGCGGCTCAATTAGATACCTTTGAGCGGACGGCTGTCGTCCGGTTGCGCTTTACGACCGATTGCGATTATGTGTCGGGCTCATCGATGCATTTCACGATCACAGGTTATCGGCCCTGTGGTGAAGAGGCCATCCACAGTGGATTGACGGTATCGACGGGCAATCTTTCCATCAGCGGTGCGGAGACCCCGTACATCGGTTCGGTCACACATCAAAATCTCGAGCTCTGCGATACGGGTACCCTCACGACGGCGCTGACGTTGGTCGCTGCTGCGGCCTCTAATACCGGTGATGACGATACTGTGTATATCTTCCTTCCCAGTGGATTGGAGTATCTTGCAGGTACATTTGCCTGTCTGTCGGCACCCCACTGCATCACTCTGGTCGGCCAGACTTCCGATGCGATGGGCAATCAGGTGCTGAAATGTGTCTTTCCGACGGGGGGGATCGATCTGAGTGGGGGGGCTGTACAGGTGATCTACCAATTCAAAGTGCGTTATGCCGGCGATCGCTGTAGCGATGCCATCCCTTACAGTACGGAGGTGGTCATTTACTTCGGCGACATTGCCTGTGCGACACAGCCTTCGGGAGTATGCGCCGATTATCACGTGCCAATAAGTAGCAGTGTGGATACGGCTATAGTGGTCAAGCCGCGTTTACAAATCGACCAAATCCAGCTCTATCCGCAAGGCTTTGCATTTTTTGTCGATGCGACGGTGAGTTTACACAACAACCCCCTGGATGCTGGCGATTCCCTCGTGGTAGAATTTTACTGTGTCGACAGTCTCGGCAACATCGATGCGGTATTTGACCGACAGGTGGTCTACGGACCCATAGCGGTGGATTCGATGTGGGTGATGACTGCTATCGTTCCGTCGTCTTGCAATGTGCTCAACGGTGTGATGGTCGTAACCGGGGATTCGCTATATTCGGGATATCGTCAGTGTCTGTGTGGACAAAGCCTACAGATAGTGCGCGCCGACTCGATGGCGGTAGGCGCTATCGGCGATACCGTGTGGCTGGACGCCAATGCCAATGGGCTCCAAGATCCCGATGAGGCAGGGGTGCCCGGGGTCCGCGTCGTGCTCTACGATGCCCTAACGGATCAAATCATCCGCGATACCTTCACCGATGCCAATGGTTATTATATCTTCGATTACGTCGTACCGCAGCGCAGTTACTACCTGATCTTTGAGCTTGGGACTTATGCTGCCCAATACACTTGGACGACACAAGATCGTGATCCAAGGGATATGCGCGATAGCGATGTCGATCCCTCCGGTCGCGGTCCTGTATTGTACTTAGCTTCGGGTACCTTATATCGACATTACGACGCGGGGATGGTGGCCTTGAGCCAGCTCGGCGATTTTGTCTGGCACGATCGCAATGGCGATGGGATACAAGATGCAGGCGAAGAGGGCGTCTCGGGCGTGGTGGTCCAGCTGTATCGCAAAGACGGGATGTACATCCGTTCGACCGTCACAGATGCAAGCGGCTATTACCTCTTCGAAAATCTGCTGCCCGACACCTATTACCTGCGCTTTGTCCTACCTTCGGGATGGGAGTTGACCGATGCCCATCGGGGTACCGACGAGGAGATCGACAGCGATGTCGATGGAAGCAATGGCCCCTTGACGACCCCCTTGGTGGTTTTAACAGGTGGTACCCAGATGATGGACATCGATATGGGCATCTATCGGTGTGCCGTGCTCGGTGACTTCGTTTGGTGGGATCGCAATCGCAATGGCTTACAAGATCGTGGCGAAAACGGCGTCAACGGCGTCAGCATTTGGGTGTACGATGCTAACTCTAAAACTCTTATCACACGTGTCTTTACCCGACCCCATCCCGATCGGAGCAGTGATGACGGATATTGGCAGGTATGTTTGCGCCCCGGCAGCTATTACATTCGCGTGGGAGTACCCAATGGATACGTCACCAGTCCACCCCTCCAGGGTGGCGATCGATCGAAAGACTGTGATATCACGCATAGTCACGGCCTCTACACCTCGTATACCGTTACACTAAGCAGCGGCGACCGCAACGATAGCTTGGATGCGGGCATTATGACAGGAGCTATTGTGGGGGATCTGGTATGGATCGATCTCAACGAAAACGGCATCCAAGAGGCGGGCGAGCCGCCAGCTGTCGGTGTCGAAGTGCGAGGATACGATATGAAAGGTCAGATGCAAGCGCGCATTCACACCAATATCCGTGGCCAGTATTTCCTCAGCATGCCGAGTGCCGAGCCCTGTTATGTCCAATTTGTACCACCACAGGGTTATGCCTTTACGGTGAGTCACAGTGGGATGCCGGCCCTCGACAGCGATGTCGATGGAAGCATGGGGGAGGGAACCACCGACACGATGGTATTGTCTGGTGGTACCGTCTACCGCGATATCGATGCAGGCGTGGTTGTGCGCGCTCTGTGGTCGTCGGATCTCCATTTAGACGGATATTATGACCCCGCGTTGGAGGCCAACGTCCTCTTTTGGGAAGTCCCCGATCCCGACGAGCTGCTCTATTGTATTGTCCAGCGAAGACCTCTTCAGGTCCGACGTTACACCTCACTCTACCGGGAGACCTTGCATTTCCGCTCATCACATCGTTATATCGACTCCGTCTCACATAAAAATGGCGACAAGGGGTACATCTACCGGATTGCCAGTATGGATCGCGCTGGTAGATTGTCTTATTCCAACGAAGTGACTTTGTTGACTGCGGGTACGGATTCCTCTTCCGTACAGCTGCGCCCGAGCATTGCCTCTCGCTTTGTCGAATTGGTTGGAATAGGTATAAAACAGTACACGCATTACATACTGTATACTGCCCAGGGAGTCGAGCTCATTCGCCTACCCATCGCGACCAATATCGACGAGCGACAGACGCCACGCATCCAAATTTCGATCGAGCACTTGCCCGCCGGCACTTATTTCATCCAACTTGTTGGTGACCGTAGATCCCGCCTCTTTTCCTTTGTATGTATAAAATAGTTGTTATTTTTGAAGGGAAAAGGCGTTGTTGTTGAATCTGGAATGATGCAATTGCCCGATGCATGGCAATGGCTGCTCATGGTCGTAACTATACCTATGGTATGGGGTGGGCATTTCTATGCGCAGACACCTTCGTACAGTCAACATTTCATTGTGCCGGCCTATTACAATGCAGCGTTTGCAGGTGTCCGGAGTGGCCATCGGTTGGTCCTGGCCATGCGCAATCAGCACCCGACCTTTTTGGCACTGGCTCGCACGTATTCGCATGTGGCCTTGATGTGGGATAAATACTATTCCGAATACAAGACGGGATTGGGGTTGCGGATTGAGCAGTATTACGATGGCGATGGGTTGCGCAAGCACATAGGAGGAGCGATTGCCTATGCTTATAGGGCGGAGCTCGCTGAAGACAGGTATTTTCGAGGAGGGATCGAAATTGGAGGATTTACGCGGCAATACGATGCCGATGCTTTTGTCTTCCCCGATCAATTGCCTTCCCTCCTCGACAAAGGCACGGCCGATCCCACCGAGGAAGTATTGATTGCTCCACAGACGCGCCATTGGGATATCGGAGGCGGTGCACTGTTTTATACCGAACGGTATTACTTCGGGTTGGGGCTGCGGCATATCAATTATCCCTTGACGAGTATTGTGCGCCGGCGTATCGAAGAGTCAAGAGTGATTGGTTTGCCGATGTTGGTGGCGCTGCAGGCAGGACGGAATTGGTCGTGGGGATCGCGCTTGTATAGGGAGGGATTTGTGGCCTTGGACCTGCTCTATCTTCAGCAAGGACCTATTATCCAGGCACAGGGATGGATGCGTCTAAAATGGCGCTACTTTTTATCGGGAATGGGCCTGCGGTATACCAAAACCGGTATCGATGCGTTACTCTGTACGATTGCGGTGCAGCGTCGGCAGTGGCTAATTGCGGCCAATATCGATCTGACACTTTCGCGTTTTGGATGGTCCAATGGCGGGGCCGCAGAGCTCATGGTCGTGTATGAAATGGTGCCGCGTAAGCGCATTCGCTCCGTGGAGTGTTATTCGTTTTATTGAAAAATGCAAGCAGCGTCTGTGTAATTTAGAAATTTCTTTACTTTTGTAACTTCAAAAAAACCAACGAGCAAATGGCGTACTGGAAGTATGGTCTCTACGCGGCTTTGCTGGGTTTGGTATTCACAGCCTGTAAGCGCACGGAAAAATCGGCCGTGACGGGATGGAATTACAACGACCCAGAGTGGGGAGGCTTCGAAAAGCTCGATTACGAGGGACAAATTACGGGTCCCAACCTCGTACTCATCGAAGGTGGAACCTTCACAATGGGGCAGGTGCAAGAAGATGTGCCCTTCGACTGGAACAACATCCCGCGCCGCGTCACGGTCTCGTCCTTCTACATGGACGAAACTGAAATCGCCAATATCCACTACCGCGAATACACGCGCTGGCTAAAACGCGTCTACGGCGGAACGTATCCAGAAGTTTGGCGCAAGGCATTGCCCGATACCCTCGTTTGGCGTGATGAGCTCTCGTACAACGAACCCTTTGTGGAGACGTATTTCCGCCATCCGGCATACGACGATTACCCCGTTGTAGGAGTGAGCTGGCTGCAGGCCAACGACTTCTGTGCCTGGCGTACCGACAGGGTCAACGAGATGATCCTCGTGCGTCGAGGTATTCTCAATATGAACACCCTCGATCAAAAGGACTCCGATGTGTTTACCACAGAGGCGTACCTTGCGGGCCTCTATCAAGGCAGCGTACGTAAAAATCTACCCGATTTAGCTACCGGCGGTGAGCGCCCCGTGCGCTTCGAAGACGGCATCTTGCTGCCTAAATACCGTCTGCCCACTGAGGCGGAATGGGAATTCGCCGCTTTGGCACTGGTGGGCAACAATGCCATCTCGGGCGATGAGGTCATCTCCGACCGCAGAATCTATCCGTGGGATGGATTTAGCCTGCGCTACCGCAAGCGCGACAAACATCAAGGAGACTTCCTCGCTAACTTCAAGCGACGAGGCGGAGATTACATGGGTATCGCCGGCGCGCTGAACGACGCGGCGCACATCCCCGCGCCCGTCCGATCCTTCATGCCCAACGATTACGGTCTCTACAATATGGCAGGTAATGTCTCCGAATGGGTGGCCGATGTCTATCGCCCCCTCACCCCGTGGACACTCGAAGATTTCGACCAACACGACCTCAATCCCTATCGGGGTAACGTCTACAAAGAGGTGCTCCGCGATGAAAATGGCCAGCCCGTCAAAGATAGCTTAGGTCGCATCGTCTATTACGTGCCCGACGATACAGCCGTGTACAAGCGATGGAACTACAAGCGCTCCGACCTACGCGACTACCGCGATGGCGATAAAGATTTTGAAGAATACATCAAATATCTCTACGGTCAGACTACCCTCATCAGCAACAAAGCGCGCGTCATCAAAGGCGGATCTTGGGCCGATCGCGCGTACTGGCTCTCTCCCGGTACCCGTCGATTTATGGACGAAGACAGGTCATCGCGAACCGTGGGCTTCCGATGTGCAATGACCCGTACAGGTAGCCCCATGGGCAACGACAAAAAAGCCGGCAAGTACTTCAAGGCGAAAAAGAAAGTCAAGCGCAAGTACGATTAAAGTTGCTGTGTGCTTGTGTTCATATACTTGAACTAAATGTCATTAAAGCCCTCGTTTCGAGGGCTTTTTGTTTATATACCGAGGCCTTTGCAAATCATGGATGCACAAACACTTCAAAGGCTCTACCACATCTATCGCGCATCGAAGGGGGTGTCGATTGATACGCGTACATTGCAGCCCGGCGACATCTTCTTTGCCCTAAAAGGAGAACACACCGACGGACATCAATACATCGACCAGGCGCTTTCAAAAGGAGCCGCTGCTGTAGTGGTGTGTCGGCCTTCATTGCGCAATCATCCCAAGGCCATCTACGTCGACGACACCCTCCGCGCCCTACAAACACTTGCACGCCACCACCGACAACAGTGGGGGGGCACCGTCATCGGTATCACGGGTTCCAACGGCAAGACGACCACCAAAGAGCTCATCCATACGGTACTACAGACGACCTTCCGCACCGCCGCTACTCAGGGCAATTACAACAACCACATCGGCCTACCACTCACCTTACTGCGTATCCCCTTAGAGGCGAGCTTTGCCGTTGTCGAAATGGGAGCGAGCTACCCGGGCGAAATCGCTCAGTTGTGCTCCATCGCCCAACCCGATATCGGTTATGTGACCAGCATCGGGTATGCTCACCTCGAAGGCTTTGGCGACCTCCCGACACTCGTCGATACCAAACTCGCCCTCCACCAGTGGACTTGCTCGCATGGGGGGCAGCTCTATTACAACATGTACGATCCCATCCTCGCCAAACATCGCAAGCGCTTCGCAGATTGTCCACAGGTGGTCGACCTGCATCCCGACAGCTTTCCTAAGGTTGAATACTTCAGCGCAGACCCCTTTCTGTCGCTTACGGTACGCCTTGGAGATACAGTCCTACCATTTCATACACATCTCATCGGTCGGTACAACCTTATGAACATCCTCGCTGCCGTGGCCATGGGCTATACATTGGGTGTGCCCACAGAAAAAATACGCCGTGCACTCCAATCGTATCGCCCCCTCAACAATCGGTCGAGCCACGTGCAAATAGGGCACTATCACTTCATACTCGATGCTTACAACGCCAATCTTACGAGCATGGAACAGGCTCTGGCCAATCTGAAGGCATTGCGGGTGCCCTCCAAGGCCTTTGTATTGGGCGACATGCTGGAACTGGGCCCCATTGAATCCGAGGCCCACCAGCGCATCGTCGATTTAGCGCATCGATACGGCATCAGAGGTGTCTTTACCGGTCCTCGTTTTGGTCGCTGTCGGCTGAGGGGATATCCCCATATGGAAGACATCGGCGACATCGTCCAGTGGCTGCGCCACCTTCCAGAGGGTGACGAGCACTGGGTACTCGTCAAAGCGAGTCGAGGGATGGCCTTAGAGCGAATAGTGGAGGAGTTCGAGCAAGCGATCGGATAGCCGATTTTGCTTGCAGGCCTCGAAGTCGTCGCGCGTGCAGGCGCGCAAAACCGACAGGTCTTTTTTGCGTTCGATGTCTTCTTTGGCCGCAACCCACCATCGGTCGGTCTGCTCGCTGTGGTAGAAAATGAATCCCGTATCGCACTCCTCAGGGAAGAAGACGTATTGTTGTAGTTGCTCCAAGTCGCTCCATTGCTGGCATTCCTTCTGCTGTGCTGCTACCCCTTGTAAGAAATACCAGATTTGCTGGGCGACACACGAAGCAGTGAGCTGCCCCTCTCGAGTAGCGGCAATCTCAAAGTTGCCTATGGCCAGACAGCGGAGCTTTTCGTTGAGGCCCATGTAACGCATGAGCCGACACATCTCCTCGCAACTCAATCCACTGGGATTGGCTACGGGTCTTCCCGGCATATCGGCCTGCCGAAGGGCCGTCATCATGGCCACCGCCACATGGGCGTCGCGGATGTAGGGCTCCGCATCGACGGGATTGGCCCGTATCTGTCCCAGGCGCATGCCCCGAAGAAGTGGTATTGCCCCTTGATGCGACTCGAGTTGCGACAGATGCTGTTGGTATCCCAGGACCGTCATGGGCCCTAAGCGATCCTGTAGGGCACGATACACCTCGTCGATGTAGCACGTACGGTAAGGGTGTCCCGACGCGATGCGTTCGTCCACGAAGAGGGGCACGATGCTGCCCGGCATTGCACGCGCATAAGCCTCTACGAGGGTGGGGATGTGTTCCTCTCTCAGGCCTAACCATACTGGAAGAACATCTGCAGCGACGAGCTCGGCAATGAGTCCATCCCATTGCGGCCCCGGCTCCCCTTTGAAATTGCCGAGATCGTAGAGCAAAAGCGGAGCACCGTGGGCGTGCATGCGATACAGATGCCGCCGCACCGCATTCACCTCCTCACTGAGCCCGATGAGTACAACACTTCCTCGGGGAATGTGCTGCTCCTGTAGATAGGCCGACAACGCATGCCCGATTTGATAGGGAGCAAAGGGCAGTTGGCCGTTGATTTCCTGTGGATCGACGGGTTGTATCCAGTGCTGAAACATCACTATAACTTTTCCACAAAGATACGCATTAAAAATTTTTTTAATATGAAATGGAGGATGAGAATCCACTGGCCAACTCGAATAAATTTCATATATCCTCTTTTTGTTAACTTTTAAAATTTGGCTTTTTACTACTTATACATTTAAACAATGTGAAATGCGTTCGATTCCTTAGAGAAAATCAAAGGTAAAGTATCGTATGAATAAAAATTTGTACTTTTGTGTGTTCTTGGTTGTGTATGAAATTGTACGACATGGAGCAGTGGTATCGAATTGGAGTTTGGATTTTGATTACTGTGGTGGGTATGGGGGCTCCCGTTTGGGGGCAGAAAGTAGGGGAGGATGAGAAGACAAAGGCGGAGGTTGAGCAGGTGGAGGGTGCCTTGTCGAGGTCGGCGTTGTATGTGCTTCCCGAGCAGACGGTAGATCCCGACAAGCATCGCCTGTGGATGAAAGGAGAGCTGGCATATCCGGCAAAGCCTGACGACGTATGGGAAGGGGGGCTGCACTTGGGTCATTATTTCATCGATGGCGATGTCGATCGATGGACAAACCTCTATTCGGGTTTCGGTCTGGGGATGCATCTGCGCAGAGCATTGTACTATTTATTTTCGGTACGCTTTGGGGTGTTTTATGGGCAGGCCTACGGGGTAGAGCCTTTTCCACGCCGAACGGCTCTGCTCAATGAGCAATATGTCTTTGCGGGGTACGGGCCGGAGAATCCCTGGTTTGCCATGTACCGCACGCGTTTTTTGAGTGGTTCGGTGGAGGGCATTATCAACTTGGGCAATTTGCTCTTTCATCAGCAGACGACGCGATGGAATTACAACGTCGCCATTGGTGTAGGTGCGGCCAGTTATAACACTTACCTCAATTTGCGCGACGAACACGGCAATATCTATCAGGATCTCATCAACAAGGTGGGATGGACCTACGAAAAGTTTAATTCCAACCGTGGACGCCAGGAGATAAAAAACACTATTAAGCGCATTTACGACAATACCTTTGAAACGCCCGGCCCCAAAAAAGCCGGCATCTTTCGCATCAACGACGAGATCAACTTCAACGCCATGTTTACCCTTTCCGCAGGTGTAGCGTACAAGGTGAGTCGCCGCTTCAACATCGGCATCGAGCACAAAATCATATGGATCGACAGCGACTATCTCGATGGTATAAAATGGCGCACCAATCTCGACCAATCCAACAATGTCGATATTGGCCACTACACGCATCTCATCTTTGCCTTCAACCTCGGCAATCTTAAGGAAAAAGCCGAACCTCTGTACTGGCTCAATCCCTTAGACTTCATGTATCAGGATATAGCTTCGGTCAAGCGCCGGCCGGTACTGGAGCTGTCCGATACCGATGGCGATGGAGTCGTCGACATGTTCGATAAGGAACCCAATACTCCGGCGCAGGCGCCCGTCGATGTGCAGGGACGCGCCCTGGATAGCGATCAAGACGGCATCATCGACCTCTACGACGAAGAGCCATACTCACCCCCTGGCTACGAAGTCGACGAAAAGGGACGTGCTCTCCTACCTGAGGAAGAAAGGCCTATGACGAAAAGGGACATGGAGCAAATCGTCCAAAATGTACAGATGAATACTGGCTGCTGTCCTCCTTCATGGTTTTTTCCAATGATCCACTTTGATCGCAACAGTTATTGTATCAAGCCCGAATTTTATCCGCAACTCAAGCAGGTGGCCAGTGTCATGCAGCAGCATCCCGATCTGTGCGTGGCCGTCGTTGGCTATACGGATGCGCGCAGTGCCGATAATTACAACCTGGTTTTATCCTACAATCGCGCCAAGGCCGTCATCGATTTCCTTACGACCAATTTTGCCCTTCCACGTCACCGCTTCAAGCTGATGTACGAGGGCGAGAGTACTCCACTGATACCGCATGCGGATCAGCTGACTGGGCAGCGTCGAGAGCATGTCGAATACCTCAATCGCCGCGTCGAATTTCGCGTATGTCGTCCCGACGACATCAACATGACGCGTCCCGAGGGGCCCCCAGCCGGTTCATGCGACGAATACGATCCCGAAGAAAGCAGTTATATACCTACATCCGTGCCAAAAAAATATCGCGGTGTGAAATCTGGTCGATTTTAGTCTCTTTTGGCATAGTTCTAATGCCACTGGTCCAATATTGTTTCGGGGAATGGCCCGAGGGGGCGTTCCCCGATTTTATTTATCTGCAGAGTGGAAGCTGATGTGGTGTGCATTGGTCGTGGGTGCGTACCTTTGCATCGAAACGTGCCAAACTCGAGCGCTTCATGCGGGATAAAATGTACTCTTCCGAATTGCTCCAGCGGGCCATAGAGGCGCTTGCCTCGCTGCCCGGCATTGGGCAGCGCACTGCCTATCGGCTCGCTCTCCACTTGCTCAACCAACCTCCATCTTATACCGAAGAAATTGCATCGGCGCTGCTCAATTTTCGTCAAAAGATTCACCGCTGCCTACACTGTCACCACATCAGCGATGAAGAAGTCTGTGCCATCTGCCGGGATCCCCAGCGCGACAGCGGCACGATCTGCGTGGTAGAATCCATCCGCGATGTGTTTTCGATTGAGTCCACGGGAAGCTATCGGGGGCACTATCACGTCTTGGGAGGAGTCATTTCACCAATCAACGACGTGGGTCCCGAAGACCTCTACATTGAGGACTTGATCAAAAGGGTAGAAGGTCAAGAGGTGCGAGAAGTGATTTTGGCCTTAAGTGCGACGATTGAAGGCGATACGACTATGCAGTACCTGGCGCGCTTGCTTCGCCCGCATGTGGAGCGCGTCAGCTTTATCTCCAGGGGAGTGGCCTTTGGCGGTGAGCTGGAGTACGCCGATGAGTGGACCATCGCTCAGGCCATTCGCTTTCGGCGACCTATTGAGGACTTCGCCCTTACACCGCGGGCAGAAGACGAAGAGTAAAACAGCGTATCGCCACACAACCGCATGTGCTGTACATGGATCTCAGCATCATCATAGTTAGCTACAACGTTCGGTACTTTTTATACCAATGTCTTACTGCGCTATATCGTTCGCAGTGTCGTCTGTCCTGGGAGATCATCGTCGTCGACAACGCCTCGCACGATGGGAGTGTCGAAATGGTGCGGGAGCATTTTCCCACGGCCAAGCTCATCGTCAACGATGCCAATGTCGGCTTTGCTCGCGCTGTCAATCAGGCCATTGAGCTCGCTAAGGGGAAGTACATCCTCCTGCTCAATCCCGATACCATCGTCGCCGAAGATGTCCTGCAGCAGTGCTTTGATTTTATGGAAACCCATCCCGAAGCGGGTGGCATGGGCGTGAAGATGATCGATGGTTCGGGCAAGTACGCACCGGAGTCGAAACGCGCCTTTCCCACACCGCGCGTGGCTTTTTTCAAGCTCTTCGGGTTGCATCGACTGTTTCCAACCTCTGCGTATTTCAATCGCTATTATCTCGGCCACCTGCCCAAAGACTCTGTACAGAAGGTAGAGGTGTTGAGCGGAGCATTTATGTGGTTGCGCCGAAAAGTACTCGATGAAGTAGGGGGCCTCGACACGCGCTTTTTTATGTACGGCGAAGACATCGACTTGTCGCATCGCATCACCCGTGCAGGCTACGACTTGTACTATTATCCGCATTGTGCGGTGGTGCACTTCAAAGGTGAGAGCACTTTTACGTACGACTGGAAGTACGTGCGGCAGTTTTATAGGGCCATGGCGCAATTTGTCTCCAAACATTACAAGGGGCGCAAGGCATGGACGTATCTCGTACTCTTGCGCGCGGGGCTGTGGCTACGGGCGGCTATTGAGCTGATGCGCAAATACTTCTATCGATGGTTGTTGCCCCTGACCGATGCCGTGCTCATCCTGTTGGGCCTCGTGCTCTTTAAGGAGTTTTGGGAGGAGTACTATTATCGCAATCCCCACCAGCTGGAACACCTGCAGACCTACTTGCACATGGTGTTGTATACGGCAGTGTGGCTTGCGGGTATCTATTTGGGAGGAGGATACCAGCGGAGTTTTCGATTTCACCGCGTCATTGCGGGGCTGGTGGCGATGAGCCTCATCCAACTGGGTATTTACGGTTTGCTCTCCCCGCAGTACCGTCCGTCGCGGATGATGCTCGTCATGGGCACGGTCTGGGCCTTTGGGGTGGTGTTGCTCACGCGCTGGGTGTGGCATTATCTTTTGTACGGCGATTGGCGGTGGGGGCAGCCCGTCGATACGCCTTCAATCCTGGTGGGGAGGTGTGCGACGCGCAGATCGATCGAACGCATCTACACCCAATCGAGGCGTACGTTGGATGTCGTTGGAGTGCTGGCCCCCGACCGACAGTTACAAGAATGTCATATCGCGCCTTTTCATCACTTGCGCCTCTTGTGCATAGCGCTCGATGTAAAAGCCATCCTCTGGGATACCGATGCACTTTCCTTTAAGACCATCATCCGCGCGATGGAGTGCGAAGTGCCGGGATACCAGCATCAGTTTTGGTACGAGCGTCTCGGACTGATCGTTGCAAGTCCGCATCGAAACCGCCGGGGAGGGTGTTTTTCGGGGGAGCCCACCTTTCCCCTGTCGGATCGAGATTTGCGCCGCCTCAAGCGTTTGTTGGACTGGCTGGTCTGGGGCATGGTACTCGTTGCTTTACCGCTGTTGGCTCTTTTGCGTTTCAGAAGAGTGCCGCACTATGTGCGTGCACTGTTGCGCATACCTATGGGATATACCTGGATTGGATATGTCGATAGAGGGTCGGAAGAAGCTCTTCCTCCACTGCGCAGAGGCATCTATCCCCCTTGTGCGGTCGTGCCCGACGACGATCGATTGCAGAGGCTGATCAATTACCGCTATGCGGAGACGTACAGCCTGGCTGTTGATCTTAAGTGGATCAGCTATCACCTATTGCGAAACGATTAGCTATCCAGTTCTTGGAGGAGTTGTTGTGCCTTTAGATGGTAGGGATGTCTGGGGTTTTGACTGATTTCTTTGAGCAGTTCGATCGCTTTGCCGGGTAAGCCGACGCGGATATAGCTCAGAGCGAGGTACCATTGAGCGGCATCGTGATAGCGATTGTGCGGAGCATTGACGATGTATTTGAATTCGTCGATGGCTTTCCAGTGGAGCCCTTGTTGCCAAAAGATGTGCCCGCGGAAAAATCGCGCATCGTCGTACCAGCCACTACCCACAGGGATGTCTTCAAAGGTTTCGAGGGCTTCTTCATAAAAACCTTCGTTGTATTTGGAGCGGAACAACTCCCATGAAGGGCTGGTAGTGGGTTTGTCGGCGGCAGTATCGTCCGCGTGAGGCATTTCATAATACCGCTCAGCCAGTCGCTCGTACTCTCCGAGTTCCGTACAGGCAGCTATGGATAATACGCCAATCATGTAGAGCGATGCAATCCAAAACCCTTTCATCATATATCTATCTATCTTACTTGAAAAAAACAGCTATATTTGACCGATGAATTCAACGCCGCGAAGTTAGTAAAATTGCTGTTGTATGAAATTGTGCATGCTCGGTGTACAATTTCATGCGGAGTACGATTTTATACTGAAAAAGAAGCAATATTCGCCGGACTGCTTCAGCTAAAAGTTTAGCTCATGCCCAGTAGAAAATTATGGCATACTTTGTACATCACCGTTTTAGTTGTGATTGAAATCGCGGTTTTCATCTGGCTGGTGCGCCTGGGGCATTCGTATTACGTACTTCCATTGGAAGAGCGGCCTTTTCACGAATTGCATCGGCAGCTCAAGCCGAGCGGCGATATCGGACACGGCCTTGGTATCGTTGGTACATTGATGATACTCATCGGGGTATTTGGCTATATGACGCGTAAACGATGGCGCGCGTTGCAGCGGTGGGGGCGATTGAAGTATTGGCTTGAATTCCACATCTTC
>WFXH01000081.1 GCA_015490715.1 Saprospiraceae bacterium
AGATTCATGCCCTTCTTAAAATTCGTCTGTGCTTCGACGTCCCAGTTGCACATATCTAAGCGGTACCACCCCTCCTTCTCCGTCCGAATGTCCTTCCACGATAGCTTCACCTGCAAGATCAGGCGGTTTTGGAAGAGCTTCTGTTTTATCGACATGCGGCCTCCCCATTTCTGTTGAGCCCTCGCTATCTCCATGCGATAGAGCAAATAATTGTCTTGTAGCTCTACTACAGGGAAAAGTGCGTGTTCCTGGTACGCGTACGAAAGATTCAAGTATAGGTACATGCCCCTATCGATAAGCAGGTTGAAATACCCCAAAGTGAAAGTCGTCGTCCGTTGTATACGGTCGGTCTCTGCTATCTGCGTGGTTTTCAGTGTACTCCCATCCTCAATCACCGCTGCTGTAAAGCGCAACGACGGATCTAAGAATCTACTCACTCGGCTAAAGTGCACATGCATCCGATGCAGCTTGTGAAAGGCATACATGACCCTCAACGATGGCTGGAAAAAATGACCGCTATACCGCCGGTCCCAATGGTAAATGACGCTGTGGGGCCAGCCAAGCGTCGATCGCAATCGCAACGCCCCTCGCCTGTAATTGATCTCTATCACAGGACCGACCTCCAGTGCTTTTGTGTGAAAGTTTTCCCTCTGTACACCTCCTACCAAATCATCTCTAAGAGCGATAGACCAAATACTGAGCGATATCGGTAGCTTCCCCACTACACTCCAGTGCTCCGCTTTGTACTTCAAGCTCATCGTCGTCGCGTATCTCATCTGCTGACGGCTCAGACGTTGAAAGACAGCACTGCTTTTGCTGCCAAACAATGGCGTAGTTGCTTCGATATCAACCCCCTGGCTCTGGCGCTTAATGTCCATATGCGCCTCAAGTTTCGTACGGAGCCTCGCGTTGACTTGTGCCGAGTAATACAGTGCGGGAGCTACCGACCACAAGCGTTTCGCTCCCAGCAATGCACTCTCTACTTCCGATGGCTTCGCTCCTCCTCCGAGTCGCTCCACCGTAGTGCTTGCTCGGTAGCGCACCGGAACATCGATTTCATACAGACTCTTCTCTCCCGCGTGCACCTTTCTGTTGTACACGCCATAGATGAAAGGGAAGCGAACGACGCGCTCGCGTCGCAGGTGGAGCACATTGGCCTCTTCCGTTGTCCAGCGATCGATCTTTGAAGTCCCTTTTCGTATGAAATAGTGCGCCAAAAGAGAGAATTTCTCCTTGGAATCGGCATCGGATTCAATCTCGCGGTTGAACGCAAGAAGATGATCCGTACTGGATTGCTCGCTTTCGCTCCGCAACAGCTCTTGCGGAACGAGCTCGTCGATATTTCCCTTGCTCTTATTTAAGGCCCGCAAGACATCCGATTCCATGTGGAGGAAGTCGTTGGCTGTGAGCACTGCCTCTCCTACGTTGTTCGATCGCACAAACGACGAGTAGCCCAAACTGTCGCCCACCTCATAGAGATTGACCACCCCTTCGTATCGTTTGGATATGCCCCCTGCTACTTTGGCATCGCCCTTGAGCTTGAACTTCGCTCCTTCGGTCAATACAATATTCATCGCTACTTTCTCACTCCAGCGCTTAAAATAGTGCTCGTGGAAGGGGCGATAATTGCCAATGATTTGGATCTTCTTGACATCGATCGGACGGATGCTCTCCACTATTATTTTATGTTGGTCGTTGAGAATGTCTCTTCCCTCGATCAACACTTTGTCCACCCGGCGGGATTGGTATTTGATCTCCCCCTCCCGCGTCACTTCAAAGCCCTCCATCTTGTTGAGCACCTCTCCAAGCGTGCGATCCGTCTGGGAACGGTACTGGGCTACACTGTATTCCACCGTGTCGCCTCGCGCGACCACGGCCGGCCGCTTCCCCGGTACAGTCACCTCCTGTAGGGAAAAATCTCGCGGTCTCAGACGAATAATTACGGGCTCACGAAGAGAAGACTTGGGCACGGCCCCACGATACTCCTCATATCCGAGCATATGTACGACAATCCACCTCCCAGATACCCCTCGGGAAAAACACCACTTCCCATCCGAAGCCGCGATGGTGTACGCGCGCAATAGGTCGCTACTGTCGGAGGTATACAATTTAACCACCGCTCCCGGCAGGCCCTGACCCCGCTCATCCAGCACCACTCCACACAGCTGCTGACCCCACACAAACTGTCCCAGCATTGCGACACAGAGCGCTACGATGTACACACGACCTCTCATAGACAAGCAGATAGGGACTTATCGCTTTCGTTGGAGCAGCGTCTTACCAAGACTTCCCACGTACTTCTCCATGCTTATCGCCTTCGGCCGATGGGGGATGTCGATCGTCACAGTGTCGGATGCTACGGCCACCTTGCGCGCCGTGATGACGTATTTCCCCGGCACGACCACTTTCAAGATCAACCCCGGCAATCCCGAAAAGGTACTCGGCCCATCGGGGATCGGTATCTGTTCGGTATACCAGGCAATCGCACCTTCGCGGGATAGCGCTTTTTTACAGCGATAACTGCAGATGACGGTATCCACTCCTTCGAAGAGTGTCCATTCCTCCGGCCCCATCAATGCGCCCTCTATTTGCGTATCGGGCGGCAGGGAGGACGACAGCGATATCACCTTGCACGATGCAAAGTCTTTGTAGTGATCGATCGTACCGAAACTAAAGTTCATATCCGGTGGTTTTTCAACATCCTTAAAAATATACTTTGATTTCCTCCCATTCGATGTCAACAAGTAGATATATTTAACCTTACTAAATTTATTTTCCTCCTCATTGACCTTGCGAACTAGATGAGGCGGTAGCTGTATAAGTTTTTCCGGATCAATAATTCTAGGGTATGTAACTCTCTCAAATTCCACAGCGTAGATTTTGTATTGGGCAGAAATAGGGTTTGATAGAGAAATCAAAGTGATGAGTAGGCAGAGGATTTGCAATGTGTATATCATAATTTTTAATTTTGTCTTTTAAGACACAAAATACAAAAAAACATGGGGACCAATCTTACAAGAGGCCCCCATGTTGATAATATCGATTTTAGTACTCAACAGTCTCCACCAATATAGCGTTCCCACGACCCGTCATCATATACAATAAGCACCTCTACGCAATCACGATCTCTATCGTCTATAATGTCAACACCATCTGACGATATCACTACGATCCAATCAGGTTCAGAGCGATTGTTCGCATGAACGAAGACTGAGATCAGAAATGCCAATCCAAAAAGTATCCCTTTCATTTTCTTAAAGTTTTAATGTTAATTAATTTCTTCTACACACTCAACCAACGGCTCTTGGGCATCCATCGGCTCTTGGGTGTACCACTTATACTGTCTACTCTCCCCTCACAAAAACGACGGGTCGACATCCCTCCACCACTGTAATACCAACAACACCAGCGGAGGACCCGCCTCATGGGTTTTGAGATAAATCCTACTACTTAGGTACCGTATACGCGCAAAAATTCTACTAATCCAGGGCGTTCCAGGCCACGCTATCGAGCACACACAAGTGTAGAAGATCGCGATATGCGATATGCGATATGCGATATGCGATATGCGATATGCGATATGCGATATGTATCAGGTGCGCTCGCATCAGCTTGAGCGTTTCACGTCGTATTCGCTACAAGGGTATATATACTTTTTCATACCCACCAAATATTTTGTCCAATTTTTTTGAAAAAATTTTTTGGGCACATACTCCATTTCACCAGTGCAGTGCATCAAATCACCTTCCGCACCACAAGCATCAGCTCACCATTCTGCAAGGCCTCCGTCCTTTACGCCTCTATAACTGGGCCTGCTATGATGGTGGTAGTAAATGGCACATATACAGCATACGAACGGAGCATGCGTAGCGGGATAGGGTTGCAGTATTTTTCGGAGTATAAGCCAAGAGTAGTACTGAAATAGTGCTGCCCTCCATACACGCACCGCTCATTCGCGACACCAAACACAGCACTTCATATAATTCTTAAAAGGGTTATAAAGAGAGTGATTCCACTTCTTACATGCTCCATCACAGTGCAATGGAGTGGTTTTTCTTTCCTTGCGCTACAGCATCCTGATCATTGACCCACATATTCCACGAGATCCGCAAATACGTGATGCTTTTCCTTTAAAAAGAGCATATGTCATGCAAGTGATCAACATCACCTCTTCGCACCTCCTAAATCGCGATCTTTGCCCAAAAACATGCTGCGCGATTGGAAAATGCTCCTCTTCCTCTGCCTCACCCTCGGCCTGGCTCCGTATTTTCCCGAACCGCACATCGTCGGAAAAATCCGCTGGATAGCTGGAGGAGCTGTCGGCATGAAGCCCATCGACTGGTTTGATACCGCTCTGCACGGATTACCATGGCTCTTATTACTGTTCTATTTCATACGGAAAGCCTACAACTACCTGATGCAACACACTCCAAAAAAGTAAGTACTGAGCATTGGACATACCTCCCCTCTATTTGTTTGGAGGTATTCCCTTTATCCTGCACTGTACCAAAGGGTCAACCATTTCATACCAAAAAACATAAGGCCCTTCCCCATCGTTATCAACCCAAACGAAACGTCCAGATGACAGTGCTTCAATCCATCGCCCGATGGGTGTTTGTATCATTGGTGTGCGCGACGACCTGCTCACTGCACGCTCAACAGCCGCGTTTGGGAAAGGAAGACAGCATTCGCGTAGCACTCCTA